>JABAHL010000001.1:0-300000 GCA_019353055.1 Faucicola osloensis | reverse complement strand
TCACTGAGCTCGCCAGCCAAAAAACGTCGGGTTTGGTCGCGAAACTGCTCGACCCGATCGTCTACCAATTGTTGGTCAATTGCGTTGTATTTATACATGCGGATTCCTATGTCACTAATACAAATTCTAATTACAAATTAAATTTAAAACTTTTAGCTGTTGCAGCCATTTCAACTGGGTGAAATTTTAACCTGCCTATCATAAATGCCCAAGGGGTTTTTAGTAAATTCCATTTTTACATAAATATATCGAGTTACTGCATTTATTATTGCGAAGTGCAATATTCTATTATACGCTACCTTAATTTTTTTGAACCGTCTGTTTTTTTGACACGTTAATTTTGACCCGCTAATATAGGAAATCCGATGAGCCAAAGCGCCACTTCAACTCTTCATTCTCTAAGCCAACTGGTGCCACCACACGGTAGTGACACATTAAAAGAAAAATTACTTAAAGGCGATGCGCTAACCGCTGCCCAGCAAAAAGCCAAAAATCTGCCAAAAATCCAAATCAGCTCCCGTGAAGCCGGTGATTTGATTATGCTCGGTATTGGCGGCTTTACCCCGCTAGATGGTTTTATGAACCAAGCAGACTGGCAAAGCGTATGTGACAATATGCATTTAACCACTGGCGACAATGCGGGCGTATTTTGGCCCATTCCTATTACCCTATCGACCGATACTGACACCGCCGATATGCTAAATATAGGCGATGACATTGCGCTGGAATACCAAGGCGAAATCATGGGGATTTTGACCTTAAGCGAAAAATACCGCATTGATAAAGCGCACGAATGCCAAACCGTCTTTGGCACCACAGAGCTTGAGCATCCCGGCGTTGCCATGGTGATGGCGCAAGGTGATGTCAATCTAGCCGGCGATGTAGTGGTGTTAAGTGAAGGCGAATTCCCGAGCAAATATGGTGATATCTACCTCACCCCGGCACAAACCCGTGACATCTTTACTCAAAATGGCTGGAAAACCGTCGCTGCCTTCCAAACCCGTAACCCGATGCACCGCTCACATGAGTACCTTGCCAAAATTGCCATTGAAATCTGTGATGGCGTACTCATTCATTCATTGCTTGGCGCATTAAAACCTGGGGATATTCCTGCAGAGGTACGCCAAGAAGCCATTGCTACATTAATCGACCATTACTTCCGTAAAGACACCGTCATCCAAGCAGGCTATCCACTAGATATGCGCTATGCAGGTCCACGTGAAGCATTATTACATGCCTTATTCCGTCAAAACTATGGTTGTAGCCATTTGATTGTCGGTCGTGACCATGCAGGCGTGGGTGATTACTATGGCGCATTTGATGCGCAGCATATTTTTGATACGCTCAAACCGAATGATTTAATCACCCAACCGTTAAAAATTGACTGGACATTCTGGTGTGACGCTTGTGACTCGATGGCATCGACCAAAACTTGCCCACACGATGCCAGCCATCATGTCAAAGTCTCAGGTAGCAAATTGCGTAAAGCCTTATCTGAAGGCGAAGACGTGCCTGATAACTTTAGCCGTCCAGAAGTGTTAGCGGTACTTCGTAAGTACTATGAAGGCTTAGAAGATCATCAAAAACATAAAGTTGAGCTAACCGGTCACTCTGCAAAATAATCATTGTGAGGTTTCATTTATCAATCGATAATCCATCGATAAAAAGGGTATGTGATAATACCCTTTTTTTATCCAGCCTTTAGCAAAAAAAAGAAGCACACGGCTTCTTTTTTTATTGCTTAACTAAGCTACATTTAACTAAGCTAAATCACATATTCGACGTGCGAATCTTGCAGAAAATTGGCGACAAAATGATTCGAGGGGTGATTGACTAGCGTCTCATAATCCCCAACTTGCACGATTTGACCTTGGTTCATCACCACAATTTCATCGGATAATTCTGCCGCTTCTTCTTGGTCATGGGTCACTAAAATACTGGTGACACCGAGCTCATGATGAATTGAGCGCAGCCAAGCGCGTAATTCTTTACGCACCTTGGCATCGAGTGCGCCAAATGGCTCATCGAGTAACAACAGCTTTGGCTCTACCGCTAGTGCACGCGCCAATGCGATACGCTGACGCTGACCGCCTGAGAGTTGATGCGGGTATTTTTTTGCGGTTTGGGATAGTTGCACCAGCTCCAGCAGATAATTGACCTTTTTGCTGATTTCCGCGTTGCTTAAGCGTTTGTTTTTTGGCATGACGGTCAAGCCAAATGCCACGTTATCAAACACGGTCATATGGCGAAATAACGCGTAATGCTGGAACATAAAGCCGATATTACGCTGCTGGACAGGCACATCGGTCACATCTTCACCATCAAACAAAATACGCCCCGTATCGGCAAGCTCAAGCCCTGCAATGATGCGCAATAAGGTTGTCTTACCGCAGCCTGAAGGTCCCAACAGCGAGGTTAGTTTGCCCGTCGGTACGGTTAAATTGATCGGTTGTAGTGCAGTAAAGCGACCAAACTGTTTGGTGATATCACGGATTTCAATACTCATGGTGTTCTCTTAACTTTTTTACTTTTTAAATTGCATCAATGTTATTCATCATTGCCAGACTGACGTTTAGTCAACGCCTGCTGCACGATTAGGGTAACGAGCGCCAACAACGCCAACAAACTCGACAACGCAAACGCCGCCGTCATGTTGTATTCATTGTAAGCAATCTCAACCAATAGCGGCATGGTATTGGTTTCACCGCGGATATGACCTGAGACCACACTCACCGCGCCAAACTCACCCATCGCACGGGCATTGGTCAAAATAATACCGTATAGCAATGCCCATTTGATATTAGGCAGCGTCACCCGCCAAAACATTTGCCAGCCTGACGCGCCGAGTGTTAATGCCGCTTGCTCTTCACTGCTACCCTGCGACTGCATCAGCGGAATCACTTCACGTGCCACGAATGGAAAAGTCACAAACATGGTGGCAAGCACGATACCGGGAATGGCAAAAATCACCTGAAAACCAAAGTATTCTAGCCAGCCGCCAAGCCACGTATTGGCGCCCAGTAGTGCCACAAACATCAAGCCTGCAACCACCGGCGACACCGAAAACGGCAAATCTAGCAGCGTGGTGAGAAATTGTTTACCTTTAAAATCAAATCGGGTTAATAGCCAGGCTAATGCAATCCCAATCACCGTATTAATCGGCACCACAATCAGCGCCGTAATCAAGGTAAGCTTGATGGCCGACAATGCTTCGTGATCGGTCAAGGCAGCCACATACAACTGCCAGCCAGATTTTAAGGCTTCATAAAACACTGATATCAGCGGAATCACTAGCATCAGCGTCATAAACGCCACCGCAATACCAATTAAGGTATAACGTAGCCATGTCGGCTCACGGGTTGCGGCTTGGGTTTGGTAAGGATATTGGCTGCTATCTATCATACACTTGCCCCGCCCATACGTTTGGTCAATAGCCACTGCAAGGCATTAATGGCAAATAAAATCACAAACGAAATCATCAACATAAACAAAGCAACTGCAGCAGCGCCTTGCACATCAAAACTTTCAAGCTTACCAATAATGATTAACGGTAAAATCTCAGATTTCATCGGCAAATTACCCGCAATAAAAATCACCGAGCCATACTCCCCCGTCGCTCGCGCAAACATCATGCCTGAGCCCATCAGCAACGCAGGATACAACTCTGGCAATATGACCCGTCTAAAAGTTGTCAATCTCCCAGCGCCCAGCACCGATGCCGCCTCTTCATATTCTGGCGACAGCTCCGCAAGCACAGGTTGCACCGCACGCACAATAAACGGCAAGCTTACCACGATCAATGCCAACCAAATACCAATGGGGGTAAAAGCAATTTTAATGCCGAATGGCGCAAAAAACTGCCCAATTAAACCATTGGGCGCATATAGCGTTGCTAGCGAAATCCCCATTACTGCCGTTGGCAAAGCAAAGGGCAAATCCACCAGCGCATTTAAAATCGACTTTCCCCAAAACTCGTAGCGCACCAATACCCATGCAATCAGTGTACCAAACACCAAATTGGTCAATGTCGCTAGCAATGACATTTTTAGTGACAATTCAATCGCTGCCTTGACGCGCGGCTCGGCAATGGTTTTGATAAAGCCTGCCACGCCAATATCGGCGGCCGTCATTACCATTGCCACAAATGGCAATAGCACAATAATCGACAACGCCAACACACTGATGCCCAAACTCAAATTAAAAAACGGCATGATATGGCGCTTTTTATTACGTTTTAAGGGTAAATTGGGTGTTTTAGGCTGATTGTTTGAGGTTAAATCGGCTTGATGGTTAGCATTGATGCTTGCCATGCAGGGCTTCCTTTACTAATAGTCGGTAGGCGACGTCAGAATTTAAAATAATAAACATACAAAAATAAAGATACAAAAAGCTCTGTACCCAAAATCTTAAGCACGGCTATAGTACCATCTCACTTCGATTTTCCAAACTATATTTATGCGCTTTAAATATTCTTAGCTAGAATAAAAAACCAGAGCCGAACTCTGGTTTTGTTAGGTAAAAACAGCGAACTATTTTGCCGCAGGTGCCGATGCTATGGTGCTCGTTGGGCTGGCTAGCTGATCAAAGACACCCCCATCTTTGAAGTATTTGGTCATGATATCCGTCCAGCTACCAAATTCGGCATTCGGACTAAAGGTGGTAAGCGGGGGTAATTTATCTTGATTTTTAGCCAGTATCGCCGCGTCGCTTGGGCGCAGGTATAAATCTGCCGCCAATTGCTGGGCAGGCTCGCTCCATAAATAATCAAGATACGCTTTCGCTGCGTCGTTGGTGCCTTTTTTATCAGTCACTGATTTGACAATCGCCACCGGGTTTTCTGCTGATATGGTATAGCTTGGATAGACAATTTGCACATCGCCTTTCCCAAACTGTTTGACCGCGAGATTGGCTTCATTTTCAAAGGTGACTAACACATCGCCAATTTGACGTTGTAAGAACGTGGTAGTCGCCGCACGCCCACCATTTTCATACACCGGCACGTTTTTGAGCAACTCTTTGACAAAGTTTTTGGTTTTGCTTTCATCTTTATTAAAACTATGTAAGCCGTAGCCATACGCGCCTAAGAAGGCATAGCGCCCATTACCCGTGGTTTTTGGGTTGGCAAGTACGATTTGTACGCCAGGTTTTGCCAAATCAGACCAGTCTTTGATTTGTTTTGGGTTGTCTTTACGCACCAAAAACACGATGGCACTGGTATAAGGGACTGCTTTGTTTGGGAATTGGCTTTGCCAATCTTGTGCCACCAAGCCTTTTTTCACTAACAGCTCTACATCTGAGCCTTGGTTCATACTCACTACGTCCGCTTGCAGACCGTTGGCCACTGCGAGCGCTTGTTTACTAGAACCGCCATGCGATTGCTGGATATCGATGGTTTTGCCGCTATTTTTGGCTTCATAGTCTTTGATAAACATGGGATTGTAGCTTTTATAAAAGTCACGAGCGACGTCATAAGAGACATTGAGCAGTTTAATACCGCCTTTATCGCTCGCGCCTGCGTTTGATTGCGTGGCGGCTTGACCTGAAGCGGCTTGTTGGTCTTGCTGGGTGGGCGCACGTGAACAGCCCGCTAGACTCACGCCTAATAACGCTAGACTTGATAGCACGGCTACGGTTTTGTGTTGAACCTTAGTTTTTTTTTGAAAATTAACAGTCATCATGGTCACCCCTCATCTCAATGTATAAAAATCAATATATAATGTTAAATGTTTAATTCATTCCTACTATTTTACAAAAAAAGCGTCGTCAAGCAAAAACAATATTATTCCTTATCCATATTCCACTTATGAATATTACATCATAAAATATAATGTAATAGTTAAAATTAACGGTTTAACAGGCTGAATCACACCTAAATCACAAATGTCACGTTGTCAGTTTTATCATTTTCGCCTACAATTTTATTTTTAGTTAACAAGAATTCGCCATGGCAAAAGCTTCCAAAACCGTTATCAAATCAATTGAAGAGCAGCTCGCACGACTGGATTTGCAAACCACCCCATCAAATCAGGCTGATGACGTATTTTTGGCGCTGCTTGACGATAGTGAGCCTGATAATAAAGCAACTGCAAAGCGTGGCAGTGTTGATAACTTAAACGATTATGACTTTAGCGAACAATTAGCCATTCAAGATCGCGATAGCCAGCTACAACAGGCGTTAAACGATACCGTATTGTCACTGAGCGATTATCTATCCGCTGTGCAGTTGGTGATTAGTGAAACGTTTGCCCATACCGTTTGGGTAAAAGCTGAAATCCGTAGTCTGTCAGCCAAAGGCGGTCACTATTATTTTGAATTGGCGGATAAAGATATTGATGGCAAAGTCACTGCCAGCTGCCGCGGCACGCTATGGCGTGGTCAAGCAGCCAAAGTATTGTCAAAGTTTGAAAAGAACACTGGCATGAGCCTTGAGCGAGGCTTGAATGTATTGCTCAAAGTATCAGCCACGTTCCATGCCCAATATGGCTTTTCGTTAAACATCGTCGATATCGACCCCACTTACACACTGGGCGATTTGGCAAAGCAATACCAAACGATTTTAACCAGACTGCATGAAGAAGGGCTGCTCGATCTCAATAAATCGCTCCCGATGCCGTTTGATATTGAGCATGTGCTCGTCATCGCCCCTGAAAAAGCTGCAGGGCTGGGCGATTTTCGCGCGGATGCCGATAGGCTTGCCAGCACGGGAGCTTGTATTTTTCATTATGAGCACGCCACCTTTCAAGGCAATCACGCCCCTGAAGACATCCGCCAAGCCATCATTAAAGGCATGAAAAATCTGAGCAAGCAGCATATTACCGCAGATTTGATAGTGATTATCCGGGGTGGTGGCGCGGTAGGCGATTTGGCCTATCTCAATGATTACGAACTTGCCGCGCTGGTAGCGGAGCAGCCGATACCGGTATGGGTCGGCATTGGTCATGAGCGTGACCGTGTCATGCTAGATGAAGTCGCTCACCAAAGTTTTGATACCCCGTCCAAAGTTATCGCAGGCATTCGCAATCATCTGCTCACTATTACCCAGAGCGCCAAACAACATTTTTTGACCATCGAGCAAATTGCTAAGTCTAACATCTTGCAGGCACGCCGTGATAGCGAACAACAACTCACCAAGATACAAGCGGCAGCGCAGCGACAATTATCTGCCGCTAAACTTGCCATGGACAACCAATTTGTACAGATTCGCCAACTTGCTTATCAGCAAATCACCACGGCTCGTCAATCTACCCATCAACTGCGTGAGATGACATTGTTACAGCACCCGTCTACCGTATTAACCCGTGGTTATGCGATTATCAGAACCTCGCATCCTGCATCCAATACGGTGATGACTTCGATTGCCCAAGCTGAACCCAATTCAACCATAACCATTGAACTACAAGATGGCTATCTACAAGCCACCGTCAATGCCAAACAATCAAAAAACTGACTTATCAATCAACAGGAATAACTATGACCGAGACAACTGATTTTAAAAGCGCCTATGAGGTGTTAAAAACAAATGCACTGCTCTTGCAAAATAGTCAAGAGCCTAACATCGATGCTCTAATGACTATTGTAGCGCAGTCCATTGACGCCTATAAAATATGCCAAGCGCGGATTGATGCCGTCGAAGCCTCGCTTAATCAAGCATTTGAAACAGACTAAGTTTTAATCAAGTAGAAAAGCAGAATAAAAAAAGCCACTATCGAAGGATAATGGCTTTTTTATGTTGGGCATTTAAATTTCTACTTTGGCACCCATTTCTACCACATTGTTACTAGGAAGTTTTAGAAACTCAGCGGCGGTGCCGGCATTACGGTGCATATGGGCAAACAATTTTTCACGCCATAATGCCATACCTTTAATACTCTCAGATGCCACCACTGCCTCATGGGATAAGAAATAACTCACCTTGGCAGGGTCGAAATCAAAGTTAAATTGCTGAATGTGTTTGAGTGAGTCTGGCACATCAGGGTCATTTTTAAAGCCAAAATTGAGCACTACCTTCCAGCAATTGTGTCCCAAATAGGTCACTTCACTACGCTTGCTGAGACCCACCCAAGGGGTTTCTAAGGTATTAACAGTGACAAAGATATTGTACTCATGCAAGCATTTATTGTGCTTTAAGTTTTGTTTTAACGCCACGGGTACGATATCGACTTCAGAGACCATAAATACGGCAATCCCTTTGATTTTTTTGATATTTTCAAAGAGCACTTGGCAGCGCTGGTTGATTAAGATTTTCTCTTGCAGTAACGCTTGCTGATTTTGCAGCTCTTGGATATTCTCAAGTGGCGCGTTTTCAATATCTTGGGTCAGCTTTTCTAATTTGCCTTGCGTCGACTCCAAGGCTATTTGTAAGCGTTTATTGGTAAAACTGCCAAACAAGTCATCCAAGAAATTTTTTAAGTTAATTTGTCTTGTGGTATGGGCAATTCTCACCAAATTACGCCCATCTCGCCAAGTCATCATGAGCACAAACATGACGCCCCCTAACAACAATGGGAACCAGCCGCCTTTGAGGAGCTTCAGCAGATTTGACGCCCAAAACAAGAAATCCACCACAAAGAACAATGAGGTCGCGGCAATACACAGTAGCAATGGATATTTCCACGCATAGCGAATCACAAAGAAGGTCAATATCGTGGTAATCAGCATATCCGTACAAACCGCAATACCATAAGCTGCCGCTAATGCACCCGATGATTTAAACATCACCACAGCAAACGCAATAGCAATAAATAAGCCCCAGTTAATCGCTGGAATATAGATCTGACCCACTTCTTTGACGTTGGTATACACAATACGCATACGCGGTAAAAAGCCCAATTGCACCGCTTGTTTGGTGATACTAAACGCCCCAGAAATCAGCGCTTGTGACGCAATCACTGTCGCTAAGGTTGCCATCACCACCATAGGGATACGCATGGCATCTGGAATCATCAAAAAGAAGGGATTGGATTTGCCATCAGGATTGGCGAGTAAAAATGCGCCTTGACCAAAATAATTGAGTAGCAAGGCGGGCATGACAATGGAAAACCACGCGATACGAATCGGTTTTTTGCCAAAATGCCCCATATCGGCATACAAGGCTTCACCGCCTGTCACACACAAGACAACTGCCCCCAATATGATAAAGGCGAGTGTCGGATTGGTCATCACAAACTGATAAGCATAGATGGGATTGATGGCTTGCAAGATTTCGACATTGTGCTGGATATGATATACCCCAATGCCAGCAATCAACAAAAACCACAGCACCATCACAGGTCCAAATAGCTTGCCGATACCTTTAGTACCAAATTTTTGCACAAAAAATAACAGGAACAAAATGGTCAGCGTGGCAGGAATTACCACACTATGCAGCCGTGGCGATACCACCGTCAAACCTTCTACTGCCGATAGCACCGAGATGGATGGGGTAATCACCCCATCGCCATAAAACAAGCAGGTACCAAATATTCCCATGGTCATAATGATTGCGTGCAATTTTGGGCGATGTTTCACCGCGCTTGATGCCAAAGCGAGCATCGCAATCAGACCGCCTTCCCCTTTATTGTCGGCGCGTAGCACCAACGAGATGTACTTGAGACTGACGATGATGGTAATCGTCCATACAAATAATGACAGCACCCCATAGATATTGGCAACGTTAAAGGCGACATGACCAGAATTAAAAACTTCTTTGACTGAATACAGTACACTGGTACCAATATCGCCATAAACGACCCCGATTGCCCCTAATGTCAGTGCAGGAACCGAGCTTTTAGCATGTGCTTTACTCATAAATTAACGACGCAATTTGATAAGATGGATTATTATAAGTCGAATTATAAAATTGCGGTTAAATTATATTTTGTAACCAAAGTTATCTATGTACTTGACGATAGTAACATTTTAGCAGGTTGAAATTAAACTGCGTTTGCTTTGCCTAGATATTACGTCTATTAGCAGAATATTTTCAACCCCAGTCAGCGTGGCTTCAGCCATTTTTTTGTGCTTATCGCAAACCTTGATTTACAAAATCTAAAAAATCCGACGGCTGGCAAACGGATTTATCATATAAAATAGCTGGATGATGTCATTTATGCTGAATAAGTGGCAATATAAAACCATCCTCAACAGCTTTTAAGCATCAAATAAAACATAAATGTTGCATAAGAATACAGTTAGGTAGATAATGTTGTTTATTGTAAAAATTTTGTGCAATTCCTACGATTGCTAAAATTTAAAGGCTAAGACATAAAGCATAAGACATAAAGCGTAAGATAAAGCGCGTAAGGATATCAAAAGCGATGAACCAAAATGATTTACGGGTCATTAAGACTGAACAACATATCGAGCAAGCTTTTCTGGCATTACTGCAGCAGAAACCTTACCGCGCCATCACTGTCCAAGATATTTTAGATACGGCAGCGATCAATCGCTCAACCTTTTATCGTCATTACGCCAGTAAAGAGGCGCTGGCAGAGAAGATGGTGAGTAATTTTCGCCAAGTGTATGAGAAGTTTTTAACTGAACGCTTTAGTGTCGCCAGTCAAGAGAATTTATTAAGGTGTTTGGAACAATTTTGGGCGTTTATTCACGCGCAAAAACAACGCATACTGGCTTTTTGGCAAATCAAAACCCCCAATATTCATTTATATGATGATATGTATGCGTTAATCAAACAAAATTATATTGAGCATGCCAAGCGCCATGGACGCCCAGGCGACTTGGATTTTCAAGGGCATACGTATGCAGGGATTATATTAAATAATTTAAGTTACTGCCTGCAGCAAGACCAGCAAATGTCACTCGAGGATATTCGTAGCAATATACAACTGATGATGCAGACAGTGTCTATACAATAGTCTTTCATGGCAATAATCTGTCATTGCCATAATCTGCCATAACCCCAATGTCATCATTAAACATTAGTTAAACCGTACTTAAGCCAGATTTAGGATTTTTTACCGACTAAATCAATCACCCAAAGCTCCGCTTGCGAGCCCAGTCGAAACGGCACACCCCAAAAACCATACCCCGAGCTTACAATCACATCGGTATTGTGGATACGTTCATAGCCGTAACCCAAACGGTTGATAAATTTGACAATAAAATTGGCAGGAAATATTTGCCCATTATGGGTATGTCCAGACACTTGTAGATCAATCGGTAATTGTACGTTTTGTTCAATCTCATTAGGCTCATGGTCAAGTAAAATTATCGGCTTATCGGTATTTGACGGCATTAAGTCCTTGGTCGCTTTACGATAACTGGCATGATTATCCAGTCGTCCTACCAACCAAAGCTGGTTATCAACCAACACTTTATCATCTGCCAATAAGGTGATATTGGCTTTTTGGATCGCATCGCGAATCTCGCCTTCATGCCCATACATATCATGATTGCCTAGCGTGGCATACGCGCCCATTGGCACTGCACTGGCTAGTTGCTGCAGCGCAGGCTGCATATTTTGCGAGGTATAATAGTCAATATTATCATCCATAATATCGCCAGGCATCAACAGTAGTTGCACCTTCTGTGCTTTTACCATCTCAGTTAATCGATTAATTTGCCGCTCACCGACCAACACACCCAAATGCAGGTCTGAAACCAGCCCAATTCGAATCGGTTTGGCAAGTGGCTGATTGGCAGTCAAGGTGATATGACGAATGGTGGGTGTATGAGCATTATAAATACCCATCAACACCATACCAAAAAACACGAGCGGCAACAAAATGCGCTGCCCGTAAATTTGATAACTCACGGCATTAAAAAATTGCGGGGCAACTTTCATCAACACCAGATTGATAATGCCCACCGCCACCATCGACATGATGACAAACCACAAAATAGTCAGCCAAGTCATAGACAGCTTGAGCCCAAAGCTTGTCAATCGTGCGATGCCAAATACCAATAACGCATTACTTATCACAAATAGACTAATCATCAAATAGCGAGAAGAGCGATCGGATAACCAAGACCCTGCCCACCACTGCAGCCCCCGCCCCGCCCCATAAGTAAACAATTCAAACAACAATACAATGACGGTCAGAAATATCCAACGCATACCAGCCCCAAATTTTTGATAAGTAAAGGTTATATAAAGAATGTTTGTGAATTTACAATGTCGCTTTATCTATTAAAGCCAATCAGTGAATTTGAAAAAATCAATTAATATAATTTGCCCATTAAAAAACCCAACTTACGAGAATAAGTTGGGTTTTTTCGATATCGGCTCATCCGATGACGATATTGTGGCAGGTTTATTGATTTTTAACAAGCAATAAATTTGCTATAATAACCCTTTTGGCACTTTTAAAAATTATGACTTATTCAGCTGCTGTTAATTTATCTGATATTACCAAGCCTGCCCAAACCCGCGTCATTGTGGGAATGTCAGGGGGCGTTGATTCTTCTGTCACCGCCGTTTTGCTCAAACAAGCGGGCTTTGATGTTGAAGGCTTGTTTATGAAAAACTGGGAAGAAGATGACGGTACTGAGTATTGTACCGCCATGGCTGACCTTGCCGATGCGCAAGCGGTCGCCGATAAAATCGGCATTAAACTGCATACCGCCAACTTTGCCATGGAATATTGGGATCGCGTATTTGAGCATTTTTTGGCGGAATATAGCGCAGGTCGCACCCCAAATCCTGATATTTTATGCAACAAAGAAGTCAAGTTTAAAGCCTTTTTGGATTATGCGTTAACTTTGGGGGCGGACTATATTGCCACCGGTCACTATGCACGCCGCGGTTTTAGCGATGAAACTGGCAGAGCGCCACTGCTGCGCGGACTTGATAACAATAAAGACCAAAGCTATTTTCTGCACGCGGTGGCAGGTGATAAAATCGCCAAAACCTTGTTCCCTGTGGGTGAGTTAGAAAAACCTGAAGTACGCCGTATCGCCGAGCAATACGATTTAGCGACAGCGAAGAAAAAAGACTCTACGGGTATTTGCTTTATCGGCGAGCGACGCTTTAAAGACTTTTTACAGCAGTATTTGCCCGCTCAAAAAGGCGATATCTATACCGATGATGGCAAAAAAATCGGCACCCATGATGGCTTAATGTATTACACACTTGGTCAACGTGGCGGTATTGGTATTGGTGGGGTCAAAGATAGAGATGAGGCGCCTTGGTTTGTGTTGCACAAAGACTTGGATAATAATCGCCTGATTGTTGGTCAAGGGCATGACCATCCGATGTTACAATCCAGTGAATTGACTGCCTATAAACTTGACTGGGTGGTTGATGCGCCCGCCCAACTGTTTACTGCCCAAGGTTATCGCTGTACCGCCAAAACGCGCTATCGTCAGCCCGATCAAGCCTGTACAGTTTTTGCCCTTGATAAAACGGGTGACACCATAAAAGTGGTGTTTGACGAGCCACAGCGTGCGGTGACACCCGGTCAGTCTTGTGTGTTTTATCAAGATGACATCTGTTTAGGCGGTGGCGTGATTCAAACCATCGATGCCCCTACTAGCCTAGCTGAAGTTTAAAGTTTAATACACATCAAGACACAAACAGCGCAAATTGATACCATTTGCGCTTTTTTTATAGCCTGTTGATTAAGAAAAGTTTGCGGCTAGGCGTTTGTTCCACCCTGCTTTTTTTCGTAAATAGCCAATTCCCCAGCAGCTTAAATAAATCACAAATGAAATGGTGGTAATATAGGGTGAAATCGGCAGCCCAGGTCCTAACGATAGTAATATCCCGCCGACCCCAGCGATGATGGCAAACAGCATGGATAGCAAATAGACATAGATGGGTCTAGCCGTCACTTGACTTGCCGCTGCCGCAGGGGTGATGAGTAATGATAATAGCAGCAAGGCACCGACAAACTGCACACTCACCGCCACCACAAGACTCAGTGCAAACATAAACAGCAAGGATAAAAATGTTAAATTCAAATGCTGTGCTTGGGCAACTTGCGGGTCGACCGCGGCAAATAACATGCGCTGACCAAATATGGCGATGATTGATAGCACAATCACCGCGACCACTAACATCGACTGCAATTCAGCGGGCGTGATTGCAACAATCTGCCCGGTCAATAAGCCAAATTTATTGGCGGAGCGACCTTGATACAAGGATAAAAACAACACCCCGAGCCCAAGCCCGAATGGCAACAAAATACCCACCACTGAGTTGCGGTTTTTGCCATCAATCCCCATGACCCCCAGCACCATGCCAGCCGTCACCGCCCCAATGACAGCGCCTAGGGTGACTGAAGACCCTAACCATAAAGCACACGCCGCCCCTGCAAACGACAGCTCTGCTGTCCCATGCACGGCAAATGCCATATCCCGTGCCTGTACCATCGGTCCAATGAATCCCGCCATCACACCCAACAATACCGCGGCCACGATGGACGTTGATACCAAGGGCAACAGCTCAGCAAAGTTATCAAAATTGATGATGGTATGTAGCCAAGTCGTGAGCAGCATGTAAATTCCAAAAGTTAAAAAACCATCGAACGTGATGGCTTGTGTTTGATTGAAGCAAATAAATTAGCGAAATCGTCTGATTAAGTCGATACCACCGAGGTTGGCAGTCGCATTTTCAAGATACACCACTTTATCTACTAAAGGCATAATCGGTTCGAGTTCATGACTAATCATCAAAATCGCGGTATGATGCGCCTGTTTGCGATGGGCTAAAATATCACTGACCACATACTGGCTTGCTACATCAAGGCTCAGCAGCGGCTCATCCATCAACAAAACATCAGGCTCAGCGACCAAGGCTTGGGCGATACGCATGCGCTGCTGCTCACCACCGGACAGCATGGTAAGCGGTGCATCACAAAATGACTCACCGCCAACTTCCGCAATGGCTTTATCCACCAAATATTTTTTTTGTTTTGCTGTCTGCCAAAAACTGCCTAAGGTTTTTTTGGGGCTAAACAGACCAAACAGATAATTTTCCCCATCTAGCCCTAGCTGCACCAAGTCCCTACCCCGAATCGGTAGTTTTGGCGCAAAGTCTTTGAGCTGTGGCACATAGCCCACTCGAATATCTTTGCCAAGCGTGATTGAACCACTGGATAGTGGCACAAGTTTGAGTAAACTTCGCAGCAATGTCGTCTTGCCTGTACCGTTGGCGCCGAGCAGTGCCACAAATTCACCGGATAAAATCGAAAAATTGACATCCTGCCATAGCAGACGTTGCCCAAAGTGCATACTGGCATCTTTGACTTGCAAAATGACTTGCTGTGACTGTGGCAGTTTGACAAACGATTGGCAATGAATGGCCTGCGCAAACTGCCGCTCGCTATTGGCTATTTTGGTGGTTGACATGGGCATGGTGGCTACTTCTTCATCCTAACGGCAAGATTAACGACAAGATGCTAAAGGCGAGGATGGTTGATTGGCAATATTACATTGCAAAAAATCTGGGCTAAAAATTAAGCATTATAAGCGATAACCAGCCAATACTATACCAATTAACGCAAATTTTTCCCCAACCGCATTTATAGGCAGCCTAAAATTTTTAGGCTACTATTTTTAGGCTAGTTAAAATTAGCGCATCGCTGCCGCAAAATCATCCAGGGTTTTTTCAATAAATTGGGTATAGCTTGTCACGCCATCGGGCAGGGTTTCATAGACCGCCACAACTGGGACTGTTGATGCCTTCGCCAATGTGATGAGTTGCTTTGAGGTGGCATCTTCGGTCTGAGCATTGACCACCAACAAACCAACTTGTTTATTGCTTAGCAGGCTTTTGCTGTCATTGAGCACTTTGACCGATACCCCCGCGTCCGTCTCTGATTGCACGACATAGGCTTTTGGCGTCACATCTTTGATGCCCATATCGGCTAGCAAATACCCGGTGACAGGCTCAGTAACAAAGGCAGTGATAGCTTTTTGCTGTCCGATTTGTTTGGCTTTGACTTTGAGCGCATCAATTTGCTGGATAAAGTGTCGGGTATTTTTTGCATAAATTGCTTGATTGGCAGGTGATGTTGCCGCCAATTGCTTGTTGACCGCTTCAGCCACTTTTTTTGCTGTATCGAGGGAGAAAAACACGTGCTCATTGAAGTCAGCGTGCGAGTGACTATGTACTTCGCTATGCGCTTCACTGGGCACGTGAGGATGATCTGATGGTTGCAGATCAGCGGTCTTCATTTCGTGTAGAGTGTCGTGTTGGTATTGTTCTCTGACATGCTCATCTGCCGCATTGCCCGTGTTAGGCGACAGTCCTGAAAGTGCTACGGCATTAATCACTACAGGTTTGTGACTCACCGACTCAGCTAAGCTCATACCCCAATCATCATACCCGCCACCGTTGACCAGCATGACAGCAGATTTAGTGACATTAAGCTTGTCGGTCGCTGTGGCTTGATAATCATGCGGATCTTGTGATAAATCATCGACCCCCACAATCACATTGACTTTATCACCCCCGACCGCTTTAGCCACCGAACCCCACACATTGGTGGTCGCATACACGGTGGGTAATTGGCTATCAATAACGGTGTTTGATGAGACTGTTGTAGCTGAGCTATTTGATGGGGATTGATTTGAAACTGATTGCTTTGAGGTTGATGGATTGTCAGTTTGTTTTTGGCAGCCTGTTAATCCCCCCAATAGGCTCAGCGTCAATGTCACCCCTGCAATCGTGGGGGTTTTTAGTAGCATTTGTAGCAAAGGTCGGCTAAAAAAAGCATATTTGTTAATCAATGCGTTTATCATGCTGGGTCGCCAAATTAAGTATTGAGAATATTAAAAATGTTATATTATAACATTTTAATGGTGTTCTCAAGATAGCTCAATGATTTACGCTGGCTTGGATTTCATCTATCGCACCTTTAAATTCAACTATTTGCGCTGACCTTTTTATGCCATAATAAATTTATCACCTTGCTGTATGGTTCACAGGCAAATCGGTTGTCATTTTCTACGCTTTACGCCTGTCAGCACTTTTTTGTATGACCCACTCTCACAGGATGTTTTTATGAAACAATTTTTCGCGCCTTGTCTGGTACTTGCCAGTATATTGGGCACAACATTTGCCTACGCAGCCTCCATGCCAGTGGATACCAATGCCCGCTTTAAATTAGGGTTAAACGCGTCAATCAACAATTACGCGTACGACAAGGACAATGATGTTACGATAATGCCACAGGCATTTTATGACAACAATCGAGTCTACATTGAAGGCAGTGAAGCGGGTTATTATCCCTACAAAGATGCACAAAACGAATGGCGATTGACCGCAAGCTACGATAGCCGTTCATTTGATCCAGACGATGCGAGCACAGCGGCTTTAAAAGGACTTGATGAGCGTAAATGGTCTGCTATGGTGGGCACTAGCTATATGCGCATTACCCCGTATGGTGGCTTTAAAGCGCAAGTGGAAACTGATGCATTGGGTCGCAGTGATGGTACTAGCGCAAAAGTGGCGCACTTAAGCAGATTTAAGGTAATGGATGATAAAATCACCATTTATCCTGAGTTAGGACTGCAGTGGTACAATGACAAGTACAACAATTACTACTTTGGTGTTTCTGAGCAAGAATCGCTACGCACAGGAATAACAGGAATAAAAGCTTATAACGCTGATAGTAGCATTACCCCCTATGTCAATGTCAGCGCCAGTTACGCCATTTCGCCACGCTGGAGTGCGTTTATCAGTCAGCATTTAGAATATTTGAGCGATGAGCAAAAAGACAGCCCACTGGTTGATAACCGTGTCGATAGCAAAACTAAAATTGGCTTTAACTATCAGTTTTAATGTCTAGCTTGATGCCTAGGTTACCCATAAATAGCTGCCCATAAAAAGCGCAAATTGTTTGATTTGCGCTTTTTTTATTTATAAGAAAGGATTATTCACTTCATCCACGTGCGACGCTTGCTGCTGTTGCGTGGTAGATTTTTCCACCGTTTGCGCTTGATGGGCTTCTAAATACGCAACGATTTGGCTCAACACATCTTGCAATTGTTTTGCCGTGGCTAAACTTTGTTTATCCAACGTAAATGTCGCACTGCCGTAGAGATTGACTTGCTCTCCTTGATTCTCAAGGGTAAATTCGCCCAATCCGAAGCTTTGGCTATCATTTTGAAATGGTTTAAAAGCACTCATCTTTTCCCCCTGTTTAGTTACTGTTTTGCTAGTTTTTGACTTGCTAATTACTGATTTTGGTTATGGTGAAATAGTCGCTACATTGCTCGGTAAACTGGGAAACGCATTGGCCCCTGTGCGTTTTTTAAGGGTGCTTAGGCTAATTTTTTCAAAGGTTCCGCTATCATCATTCGGGCTAAAAAATGCTATCGCTTGATGTTGTGATGGCAAATATACCGCTTTAAAAAAATGCGATGGCACCAACACGCGATTTTTTAGCCGTTTGACTTCCGGTGTTAAGAACGCCACCCCTGTCACTACATAAGCTGAGCCATATTGGTTGGTCAGGTTGCGAGTTTGTGTTTCAATTTTCACCCAAGTTTTCCGGTTGTTGTCAGGCGTTTGTGGGGCGATATTGGCTAAACTAAAACTATCAAATTGTGAGTCCGTGGTTGCCATATCAGCATTGGGCGCTAAATGCCCTCTGTCAAATCCGGTACGGGTATAATCGCTCAATAAGCTACGCACCTCGGTTGGCAGGCGAGTTTCTTCATGAAAGTTATCCTCTCTGACCAAGGTTTTGGCAGCCGTTATTCGTTGTCGCGTCAAATGCTCAGCGACCCAAATAGGGGTTTTGGTGACCCCCGAATACATCATGGCAAAGCCATTAAAGCACAGCGGGTAGGTTTGTTGCGACAGCTTGGCGGTCATTGTCGGCTGAGTTTTATCCAAAAACTCGCTGGCACATTTTTGTAACGCCTTGTCTAGCGGGCACGTGGTGAGTGTTTGGGTATCTGTGTTAGCTTGGGTGGCAGGAATAGTAGTAGGGATAGTAACAGTAGTTTTGCTATCGGGCTTGGGGGCTGAAGGCGCAACACTACAACCTGTCAAATACAGTAAGCTAACAATTACGGCTGATAAGATGGCAGTATGGCTAACAAAATGGGCTTGAACTATCATAAGTGACCTTAAACAAAGAAAAAATGAAAAATGATGCAATGACGACAATGGTATAGTTCGGGCTAAAGTGTCGGATAACGTAGTTTAACTCTCGGTTTAAAACTTCTTGGTTATTTTATAAGGTTTTTTAGTGGAGTACGCAAATATTTACTGGTAGTGAGACCCGTTTTTTGAAATGTTTTTTGGCTAATATTGCGTTGACTACTTTTATCCCAATATTTTCCCATCAACAATTGCTTCAGTTCTGATAAAATACACCTTTTGTCGTTAGTAAATTTTTATGAGTACATCAACCACACCACAAAACGCCGTCGTCTTACTCTCGGGTGGGCTAGATTCCGTGACTTGCCTTTATTGGGCAAAAGCCAATTATGCCAACGTCACAGCAGTAAGCTTTAACTACGGTCAGCGCCACAATAGCGAACTTAATGCCGCTAAAAAAATCGCCGCGACAGCTCAAGTCAACCATCGTATTATCGATATTGATTTGGCACAGTTAGGTGGCTCAGCGTTGACCGATGCTTCGCTGGTGGTGCCCGATGCCAAACAAACAGATTTTAGCGATAATCAGCATAATGACAGCATTCCAATCACCTATGTACCTGCGCGTAATACCATTTTTTTGTCGTATGCGCTGGCATTGGCAGAGGTGACACAGTCCAATGCCATTGTGATTGGTGTCAATGCAGTCGATTACTCAGGCTATCCTGATTGTCGTCCTGAATATATTGAAGCCTTTGAAAACATGGCAAATCTCGCTACCAAAGCCGGTGTGATGGGCAATCATCTCCACATTGCAACGCCATTGTTGCATTTAAGTAAAGCGGAAATCATTAAGTTGGGGATATCGCTTGGGGTTAATTATGCTTTGACCGTGTCATGCTACCGCGCAGATAGCGAAGGGCGCGCTTGCGGACACTGCGATAGCTGTTATCTACGTCAGCAAGGTTTTTTACAAGCTGAAATAGATGACCCAACGATTTATCAGTAATCTATCAGCATCAAATCCTGCCAGCTTTATTGCGTCAACGGTAAAGCTAGCCATTGTACGATTGAACACCTACTGTTCTATACTGCTGTCTCTTATGAGGATAAACTATGAAACATTCAGCCATCGTGACCCTATTTGCTAGCATGGTTTTGCCGTTTGCCGCACATGCTGCCAATCCACAATATGTCAATGCTTGCGCCACCCAAATGACCGAAAAACACATCACTGATGCCGCTTCTGCAAAAAAAGTATGTACTTGTGTGGTAGATGAACAAGCAAAAATCACCCAAGCGCAAAAAAATGAGCTTGATACCTGGGTAAAAAGTGGCAAAGATGTTCGCCAAAACAAAACTTTCCAAACCATCAGTGCGCGTATGAAAGCGTGTGGCAACGGCGTTAAATTTAATAAAGCCCGTCCCTAATCGGTTACAATCAATTCTAGAATCGATAGAGCCGTACCACCAGACCAGTTGTTTACTGGTCTTTTTTTGTTTTGTCGTATCAAGAAGTTTGTACTCAATCTGGCTTTCTGATATTGTTAGTTCAATTTTTGCTTGGGAAATGCCCATGACTCAACTACCCAATTTTTTGGTCACCACGGTTGAAGCGGATACCAGCTGTCATTCTACAAATCAGGCGCAATTTATCCAGCGTCAAATTAACCTGCCAGCTTATGCCAAGCAGTCAGACAAAGGCTTGATTGTGTATTTTTATCCAAAAGACAACACCTCGGGCTGTAGTGTGCAAGCGCAAGATTTTAGCCAGCATTTGACCCAATTGCAGCAGCTTGGCTACCAAGTCATTGGCGTATCAAGAGATAGTGTCAAAAGCCATGAAAAATTTATCGCCAACCAACAGATTAATTTTGCACTGGTGAGTGATACCGATGAACAGCTTTGCCAATATTTTGGCATCATTGCTGAAAAAAAATTGTACGGCAAAGTCAGTCTTGGTGTGGTGCGCTCAACCTTAGTTTTCGACAACGCAGGCAAACTGGTTCATGAGATGCGCAATGTCCGCGCCAAGGGACATCTGGATAAATTACTTGCGATATTGCCTACCCTTTAACCCAAACCAACCTAAATTAACCCAAACGCCTTACATTATTTTTATTTTGATTTTTTGACTTGAGATCACTCATTGTATGTCCGTGAACCAATTTTTTAAAAATATCTATCACGACTTGTATTATGACGTCTATAAAGCAGTCGGTGGTTCGCTCGAAGATGAAGCGGTTAATTGGCCGCTGTATCTCTCCAAAGTTGCCAGTACAGGTATCAAAATTATGGTGCTGTTGGTAATTTTGGGCGTGGTCTATCGGCTAAGTTTGTTGCTCATCAATTCTGCCCGTTTTATCGCCAAAGACAGTAAATACAGCCAATCGTTAAGGCTCATCGCACGGTTGATGTGGTTGTTTTCAAGTTTGCTTGCGGTGATGAGTCAGCTTAACTTTGAGCCCGAAACAGTCAAAGCCACTGCAAAAGCCGGTATTTGGTCAGTGATTTTTTATATGGCGTGGTACAACCTCGGTTATTTGATGCAAAAAATGCTCAAAAATTATGGGCTAAACGCGTCGATTGAACAACTACTGCACAATCTATTGTCCATGCTCATCATCGTATTGTGGATTGCCTCGGTAATGTCGCAGTTTGGTTTTGATATTGTGTCTGTGGTCGCAGGTCTTGGGATTGCGGGTATCGCCGTGGGTTTTGCGGCACAAGCCACACTCGCCAACTTTATTGCTGGTATCACCATTTTGATTGAGCAGTCGTTTCAAGTCGGTGATTGGGTTAGCATCAATGAAAAAGAAGGTAAAGTGGTGCAAATCGCCCTACGCACTACCCAAATTTTAACCCGTGACAATATCACCGTGATTTTCCCCAATTCAACCGTTGCTTCAGCGGAAGTCATTAATTTAACTGCCAAAAATCTGATTCGTTTTGATATTGAAGTGCGTATCGCTTTGGAAGCTGATATCGAAAGCGCTCGCGCTATTATTCTTGATATTTTAGCCAACACCAAAGAGGCATTAGAGCGTCCTGCGCCCACGGCGACAGTGGATAAAATAGGCGATTTTGGGGTGTTTTTTATTGTGCGGTTTTGGGTCAATCCGCCACACGTGTCTCGAATGCCATTTATCAAAGAAAATCTACGCGAACAAATCAAAGTGGCACTCGATGATGCCGGCATTACCACACCTTACCCTCATATGCAGCTTTTAATGCCAAGCGGCGAGCAGCCCCATCGGTAAAAACTTCCCCATAATTTCAGACATTCTGTCATTTGTCCTTTGCTAATCATGCTAAAATACGCCATTAATCAACTTTGACTTTTTTTGGCAGTATTTATGACAGACAGCAATACAACGCCCGTTGGGCAAACTTTTCACATTGTAATCACTTGTGCGGATGGGCTAGAGATTCCCTTACAAACTGAGCTGGCAAGCTTTGGTATAGATACACAAATTGAGCGCACGGGTCGGCTGATGGCGACATTGACGTTAGCGCAGATTTATCAAGTTTGTCTATGGTCTCGTGTGGCATCACGGGTATTGCTACCACTGGGCAAAAAGAACATCAATCCGGAGTACGATATTGCAGAACAGCTCTATACCTTTGCCAAAACTGTCAAATGGACCCAGTTATTTGATTTGCAGCAGACCTTTGCGATTCGTTTGACCCTAGATAAGCGCGTACAAGCCAACCAGCAATTCACCATGCTGCGTGTCAAAGATGCGATTGCTGACCAATTTAACGAGCAGTTCGGTCGTCGCCCCAATGTCGATAAAAACCCCGATTTTGGCATTGTCGCTACTGTGGGTGACAAACAAGCTGAATTGTATCTAGATTTATCAGGTACCAGTTTGCACCGCCGTGGTTATCGTGCTGCGATGACTGAAGCGCCACTCAAAGAAAACTTGGCGGCTGCCCTGCTCTATAGCGTGAATTTTCACACCACCCAATTTGACAGTATTGTCGACCCGATGTGCGGCTCAGGCACGCTGATTATTGAAGCCTTGCTGATGAGCGCAGATTATGCCGTGGGACTGGATAAAGCCGATAGCCAATTTGGGTTTTATGCATGGCAACATCATGATACTGCCCTTTGGGAGGCTATGGTGCAAGACGCGCAAACCCGTTTTCATCACCGCCTAAATGCCATGGCAAATGGCGAGATGCCCGCGGTATTTGCTTTTGATATGGACTCGGGCGCGGTTCGAGCCACGCACAAAAATTTAATCGCCGCAGGTTTGACGCCTATCATCAACCGTATTACCTTGCAGCAGCGCTCACTGGCGACCCTTAATTTGGCACTAGAAAAACAAGTCAATGGTTGGGTCAATCCCCTGTTTATCACCAACCCACCGTATGGTGAGCGTCTGGGTGAAGAAGAATTGATTAAACCCTTGTATCAAGGTTTGGGTAAAAAACTACAAGCCCTGTTTGCAGATAGCCCTGCCAAAGTGACTTTGGGTGTCCTCGCTGCCAAAGTTGAACAAGCCGACGTCCTACCCCTTGCCGAGCCAAAAACCCTACGCTGTCATAATGGTGCTCTCACCGTTTATTTTCGTTATGGTGAGCTGTTAAAGAGTAAAGACACACCGCTTATTACGCGTTTTGAAAAGCGTGAAATCACCGTAGAAGAAGGTCAAGATTTTATCAATCGACTACAAAAAAATCTTGCCAATCTGCGCAAACTCGCTCACAAACAAGCCGTGACCAATCTGCGGGTGTATGATGCCGACTTACCTGATTTTAAAGTAGCGGTGGATGTATATGGCGAATTTGTGCATGTGCAAGAATATGCCGCCCCCAAATCAATCCCGTTAGAGACCGCCAAAAAACGCTTTAATCTAGCGCTGCATGGCGTGCGTGAAGCCTTACAAGTGAACCGTGAGCAAGTGTTTATCAAAACCCGCGCCCGCCAATCGGGCAATGAGCAGTATGAGAAGAAAGCCAATTCGGGTAAATTCCATGTGGTCAGCGAGCCAACCGCCAACAACCAACGGGCGTATTTTTTGGTGAACTTTAGCGATTATTTGGATACAGGGTTATTCCTTGACCATCGCAGCATCCGAAAAATTATTGCAGAAAACTCACGCGGTAAAACGGTGCTTAATCTGTTTGCTTATACTTGTACTGCCAGTGTGCATGCGGCATTGGGCGGGGCAAAAGCGGTGACATCGGTGGATTTATCACAAAACTATCTGGATTGGGGACGCAAAAATTTTGCCCTAAACGGCTTGCCAGATTTGCCAAGCTACCAATTTATTGCCCAAGATATTTTTGAATGGATTAAAAGCAATACTGAGCAGTACGATGTGATTTTTATCGATCCGCCGACTTTTTCTAACTCCAAAAAATTTCAAGGTACTTTTGATGTGCAGCGCGACCACGTACCGCTCATCAACCGTGCCATGAATCGCTTATCCGCTGAAGGCGTGTTGTATTTTTCCAATAACTTTACCAAATTTGTGCTCGATGATGAAATCAACAACCGCTATCACGTTGAAGAAATGACCAACCAAACCATCGGCTTTGATTTTGATAGTAAACGCCCTATTCACCAGTCGTGGGCGATTCGCCACAAATAATTTGCCATTGACTTCCTCCCCTCCCTAAAGTGAGGGGATTCCTGCTCCCAGACGGCCAAGCCCGACCGCAAGAATGTTCCGACTGGCATTAATATCTCTATCATGCCATGTGCCACACATTGCACAAGTCCATTCTCTTATTCGCAAGCCTGCTCTACCTTTCGGACTATTGCGGTCAATTTGACCGCAACACGAGCAAGTTTGGGTAGTGTATCGCTCTGATACGATTTCAAAACGACAACCTGCGTTCTCGCATTTATAGGTCAATTGTCGTTTAAGCTCAAACCAACCTGCATCATATACCGATTTGGCGAGTTTGCCTTTTTTACTGTTAAATTGGGTGGTTTTCACATCACCGACCACGATTAGGGCATTGTCTTTGACTAATTGGGTGGTGAATTTGTGTATCAGGTCTTGCCTTGTGTTTTTGATTTTGGCATGGATAGCCTTGATACGTTTTTTGTTGTTTGAGCGTTGGGCTATAGCTAATTGTTTTGCATATTTTAGCGTTTGCTTAATGGTTAGCTTGTCACCGTTTGAGGCGGTAGCACTGTCTTTAAGTCCTAAGTCAATACCTACACTACCTGTTCCGCATGATTGTTTGGGATAGTCTTTGACTGTGATACAGGCATACCAACGGTTACGGCTGTCTTGGACGATTTCTAGTGTGTTGATTTGGTAAAGCGATAGGTTGTAGGTGTCCCATAGGTCAATGACTAGTTTTTGTCCTTTGGCTAAACTAAGCTGTAAGGTGGATTTTAAGCCTTTTTTACCAATTTGGTGCGTGGTAATGTGCTTAATAGCCGATTGTTTAAATGGTAGCCAACCTAGCGATTTACGTTTTGATTTTGGGTTATTGGTTCGCCATGATAGTTTGGCTTTTTTGAATTGTTTTCTAGCTTTGGCGTGGGTTTCGTTGATGGCTTGAATGGTTTGCGAGTGTAAGCCAACCAGTTCACCGCTACCTTTGGTGTATTCGTTTAGGTCGTAGGCTGAAAAGAACTTGCCAGTCTTTTGCAGATGCTTGTAACTCAAGTCATTGACGTAATTCCATACGAAATTGACCGAACCGCTTAGGCGGTTTAGTTGGTCTGTGTGTTTATCTCGTATGCGTAGCTTGAGTGTTTTCATGGGTTTAAGTATAATTGGGTTTTTATATTTTACATTTGGTCTAATTATATGTCAAACGATTTAAGACGTGGTAGGCACGTTGTTTACAACCTTCATGCGCATTTGGTCTTTGTGGCTAAATACCGCAGAAAAGTATTTACCAAAGAGATTTTAGACGATATGCAAGCCATCTTTGAGGAAGTCTGTTCAAAGTTTGAGGCTCAATTAGTTGAGTTTGACGGTGAATGCGACCATGTGCATTTATTGGTGGTTTATCCGCCTAAAGTGGCTATTTCTAGCTTGGTGAATAGCTTGAAAGGTGTGTCTAGTCGGTTATTGCGTAAGAAAGAATATCCGTCTATTAAAGAGCAGTTATGGGGAGAAGCGTTGTGGTCGCCTAGTTATTTTGCAGGTAGTTGTGGCGGTGCTCCAATTGAAATTATACGCCAGTACATTGAACAGCAAAATACACCGCACTAAATACCATCTGTATGTAAGCATAGTTACGGAGTTGCCTTATATCCACCGCCTGAAGTCGGTGGTTTTACGGCAACAGAGGATAAAAAAGCGATGACTCGTGTTAGCCATCGCTTTTTTTGATGAGTTCGGTTATTTTGCCAGAGTCTTGGTTTCAATCACACTATCAAGCTGATAAAGGTTGCCATAGCCTTTGGTATCGGTGGGCGGTGTGCGATAGCGAGTCAAGCGTAAAACCCGCTGTGCGCTTTCGTCATGACGATAACCCATGATAGGCGCATCGAGAAGATACCATTGACCCACCGCTGTCTTTAATCCCTGAGCGTCATAATTGATGTCACGCACTTCTAGGCATTTTCTATCCGTTACCTTATCGCAATACTGCCATTTGGGCTTGACCTCCAAAAATACGGTTTCCCCTTTGCCGTATTTTACTTCAGGCTTTAATTTACCTACCCACTGAAGCCAGCTACCATCAGCCGTGGTTTGCCACAATACTGCATCTACTTGAGTTTCCATTATTTGTAGTTCACTTGGGCTTTGCATCTGTTTAGCAAGCCATTGTTCCGGTGCTTGCAATTCACCACAACCCATTAAAGTACTAATACCTATACCGATGGGTTGCATGGTATTTTTGCTTAGGCTATATTGATTTGATAATTGGTTACAGCCTACATTATAGGTTATGTGATTTTGGTTAAAGTTTAGCGTGACTTTGCCATTCTGTGTTTGCAAGTATGAACCATTCCACGTAATCGGGTCTGTGCTATTGATATTGTTAAGCTGCCAATCATAACTCTGTAAAGAATTAGTGGTGGGGGTAGAGCCGATAAAGATTGGCAACTGCACGTATGGCACTCTTTCAATAGGGTCTGATGGGTTAGTATTCACCGTTTGGCAACCAGTCAGGGCAAGCATGAGCAATGCGCTGGTTTTAAAGCTACCTTTAACTTGATTGTTTATCATTGTTTGTATCCATTATTACGCCATCAATTTAAGTTTAGCCAAATATTTATGCTTATTCAGCATCCGTTCTGTAAATTTAGTTTAGTGCCTTTAAATTTAGTTGAGTATATTTAATGGAAGAGTTGGCATAAAAAAACCCAGTCAAGCGACTAGGTTTTTGATTTCAAACTTAAAATCAACGATTATTGATTCGAATGATTATTTATTCGGTTGTGGCGTGGTGCGTAGATAAGGCTTGATTTCTTTATGACCTTTTGGGAATTTTGCCGCGATTTCTTCATTTTTGACGCTCGGCGGGATAATCACATCGTCCCCGTCTTGCCACTCAACTGGCGTTGCAATGCCATAATTATCTGACAATTGCAAGGCATCAATCACCCGTAAAATTTCATTGAAGTTACGACCTACGGCGGCTGGGTAAGTGAAAGTTAACCGCAGTTTATGCTGTGGATCGATAATGAATACGCTACGAACCGTGTGCGTGGTTGACGCATTTGGGTGAATCATGTCGTAAGCTTCCGATACTTTTTTATCGGCGTCTGCAATGATGGGGAAATTCACCTCGCAGCCTTGGGTTTCTGAGATATCGCCTGCCCAAGCTTTGTGATCTTCGACGCTATCGACTGATAAAGCAATCGGTTTGACATGGCGTTTTTTGAATTCGTCACCCAATGATGCCGTGCGTCCTAGCTCCGTGGTACAGACTGGGGTAAAGTCTGCCGGATGTGAGAATAAAACTACCCAGCTATCACCTTGCCAATCGTAAAAATTGATGTTGCCTTCGGTGGTTTGTGCGTCAAAATTTGGTGCCGTGTCGCCAATTCGTAATTGTGCCATCGCTGACTCCTTATGATTTGATTAATCGTATGTGGTTATTGTTTGATATCGGTCTATTATAGAGACTCAGCAAAATTTTAACAGATTTTAAATTCATCAATAATGACTTTTTGCGAATCTTTGTTTCTAAAAAGTCATAAGCGCGCTACGATTGACTGTTTTATAGTGGAGGTTTTAATCAAATTCCGCAGTCTTTAAAAACCGCGCCACCACGTTAAACTGCCCAGCGGTGGTATCTTCTTCATACATGGCTTGACGAAACGCATTGGAATTGGCAATGCCTGAGGTATACCAAGCAATATGTTTACGAGCGATACGACACCCCGAGTATTCACCATAAAACGCATAAATCTCCTGCAAATGGCTTAATACAATCTCCTTTAACTCATCCATCGTTGGACTGGGCAAGATTTCACCAGTTTCTAGGTAATGCGCAATGTCGCGAAAAATCCAAGGCTGCCCTTGCCCTGCCCGCCCAATCATAATGCCATCAGCGCCTGTTTGCTCGTATACTTGTTTGGCTTTTTGCGGGCTGTCGATATCCCCATTGACGATAACAGGAATGGTGAGAAGATTTTTGACTTCTTTAATTAACTCATAGCGAGCGCTGCCCAGATATTTATCTTCCCGCGTGCGTCCATGTATCACAATCATGGCTATACCTGCATCTTCTGCCATTTGTGCGACACGTAAAATATTTTCTTCGCCATTGGCATAGCCTAGACGGGTTTTTAGCGTGACTGGCACATCCACGGCATTGACCGTGGCATCCAATAGTCGCTTGACCAAGTCTTCATCTTTGAGTAGTGCTGAACCGGCAAGCTTTTTGCAAACTTTTTTTGCAGGACAACCCATATTGATATCGACAATTTGCGCCCCATTGGCAACTTGATAGCGAGCCGCTTCGGCGATTTTTTCTGGGTTTGAGCCAGCGATTTGCGCAGAAATAGGCGCGATTTCACCATCAAAATTGGCACGATACAGCGTTTTGTGATGGGCAAACAAAGTGGCATCAGACGTCATCATCTCTGACACGGCATGCCCTGCGCCAAAGGACTTAGCCAGCATGCGAAAAGGCTTATCAGTGACGCCTGCCATCGGGGCAACGATGATGCGGTTGGCGATGGTCTGGTCGCCGATATTGAGGGGGGTAAGTAATGGATGGTTGGACATAAATAAAGAAGCATGATGCGCTTAAAAATGGGGGAACATTATAACTTTTATTGTCCATGCTTTGGCGAAAAATTCGCCCATTTAGTGAAATCCCCCATTTCGCCTTCTTTTTAAACAATCGGGTGAGTTTTTATATCAGTTTTTTACGATTTTTTATTTGTTTGTCATATAGACTTAACCCAATAGAAGTTTAATATTCTCATACTTATCAATTTGTTAGACATAGATATGGGCATAAACATATGTTAAAACAGCTTAAACTTTGGTATCGGAGCGGTAAGCATGTCAATGGGGAAGTGATTTATCAGCTGCCCCATTGGTCTGCTAGGGTGGCTCGTCGTACGGTTGATTTTGTTTCGCTTGAATGGAAGTGGTTATTGGCATTCTTATGCCTAATCATGATAATTCTTATTATCGCTATTTGATTCGTCGCTATTTGATTTGTCGATATTTGATTTGTCGATATTTTAACCATTTAGTCATGCCAATTTGGGCAATATATGCAAGGTAAAAATATTGTATGTAAAGCCGCTGACAAGGTTCACTATGTTTTACCATGACAAATAGTTGATATTTTAGTATACTATCTTGTTTATTTGACATGCTTATACAACCGCTATGACCCAAATTCCTGTCATTCAAAACCCAGAAATGGTCAATCCCCAAGACCTCACCGCAAAAACCAATTTACTTGGCATGAGTAGGGCTGACCTTGGCGATTTTTTTGCCAATCTAGGCGAAAAACCCTTTCGCGCCACCCAAGTGATGAAGTGGATTTATCAGTTTGGCGTGACCGATTTTTATCAAATGACGAATTTGTCAAAAAAACTACAAGAAACATTGGATGAAGTGGCAACTATATCGCCCCCAACGGTCAAGTTTAAACAATTTAGCGAAGATGGCACCCGCAAATGGGTGTTTGAAGTAGCAGGTGGCTCGCTGGTCGAAACTGTACTCATCCCTGCTGACGATAACAAACAGTTTGGACGTAAAACCTTGTGTATTTCCTCGCAAGTCGGCTGTGCGCTTGACTGCTCGTTTTGTAGCACCGGTAAACAAGGCTTTGAGCGGGATCTATCCCCGAGCGAAATTATCGGACAGCTGTGGGTTGCTAACCAGTCTTATATGGAAAATGTACCTGTCACTGAACGTGAAAATCGGGTCACCAATGTAGTGATGATGGGCATGGGTGAACCCCTGTTAAATTATGAGCCTGTGGTAGCCAGTATGTCATTGATGCTCGATGATTTTGGTTTTGGCTTGTCCAAACGCCGCGTCACGCTATCAACATCGGGTATCGTACCAAAGATGTATGAGCTCGCCAAAGACATTGATGTGGCACTTGCCATTAGCCTACATGCACCCAACGACGAACTGCGTAACGAACTGGTACCCATCAATAAAAAATATCCACTCAAAGAACTGATTGCCGCCGCCAAATCTTATGTATATGACGAAAATCCCCGTCATAAAAAGCACGTCACTATCGAATATGTGATGTTAAAAGACGTCAATGACACTGATGAACACGCCCGTCAGTTGGTCAATCTGCTCAAAGATTTGCCCTGCAAAATTAATTTGATTCCCTTTAATCCGTTCCCGCATGCGCCTTACGGACGCTCTAGCAACAATCGTATCCATGCATTTAGCAATATCTTGAACCAAGCAGGCTTTGTCTGTACCATTCGCCAAACCCGCGGTGATGACATTGATGCGGCATGTGGTCAATTGGTTGGACAAGTCACCGATAAAACCCGTCGAGCAAAACAGTGGCAAGAAAAAGTGTCCAAAACATTACAATCTAAAGCATCTCATTAAATCTTTTATCCTCTGTTGCCGTAAAACCACCGACTTCAGGCGGTGGATATAAGGCAACTCCGCAATCATGCTTACACACAGATGGTATTTAGTGCGGTGTATTGCGGTGTATTTTGCTGTTCAATGTACTGGCGTATAATTTCAATTGGAGCACCGCCACAACTACCTGCAAAATAACTAGGCGACCACAACGCTTCTCCCCATAACTGCTCTTTAATAGACGGATATTCTTTTTTACGCAATAACCGACTAGACACGCCTTTCAAGCTATTCACCAAACTAGAAATAGCCACTTTGGGCGGATAAACCACCAGTAAATGCACATGGTCACTTTCACCGTCAAACTCAACTAATTGAGCCTCAAACTTTGAACAAACTTTCTCAAAGATAACCTGCATGTCGTCTAAAATCTCTTTAGTGAATACTTTTTTGCGGTATTTAGCCACAAAGACCAAATGCACATGAAGATTATAAACAACGTGCCTACCAATTCTTAAATCGTTTGACATATATTTAGACCAACTATATAATATAAAAATCTAATTATACTTGAACCCATGAAAACACTCAAGTTACGCATACGAGATAAACATATAGACCAACTGAACCGTCTAAGCGGTGCAGTTAATTTCGTGTGGAACTATGTTAATGACTTGAGTTACAAGCATCTACAAAAGACTGGCAAATTCTTTAGTGCTTATGACCTAAACGACTACACCAAAGGTAGCGGTGAGTTACTAGACTTGCATAGTCAGACTATTCAGGCAATCAATGAAACCCATGCCAAAGCTAGAAAACAATTCAAAAAAGCTAAGTTATCATGGCGAACCAACAACCCAACATCAAAGCGTAAAAGCTTGGGTTGGCTACCATTTAAACAATCTGCCATTAAGCATATTGCTACGCACCAAACAGGCAAAAAGGGCTTAAAATCAACCTTGCAACTAAGCCTAGCCAAAGGGCAAAAGCTAGTTATTGATATGTGGGATAGCTACAACCTTAGCCTATACCAAATTAACACTTGTGAGTTAGTCCAAGACAGTCGTAACCGTTGGTATGCGTGTGTCACGGTCAAAGATTACCCCAAACAATCATGTGGAACTGGTAGCGTAGGTATTGATTTAGGTTTAAAAGACAGTGCTAAAGCCTCAAATGGCGATAAACTACAAATCAAGCAAACGCTCAAATATGCCAAAGCATTAGCCACCGCCCAACGTGCCAAAAACAAACAGCGTGTCAAAGCGATTCATGCCAAAATCAAAAATACACGCCAAGACCTAATCCACAAATTCACTACCCAATTAGTCAAAGACAATGCCCTAATCGTGGTAGGTGATGTTAGAACTACCCAATTTAACAGTAAAAAAGGCAAACTAGCCAAAAGCGTCTATGATGCAGGTTGGTTTGAAATGAAACGACAACTGACCTATAAATGCGAGAACGCAGGTTGCCGTTTTGAAATCGTATCAGAGCGATACACTACCCAAACTTGCTCGTGCTGTGGCGATATGTCCAGTAGTCCGAAAGGTAGAGCAGGTTTGCGAATAAGAGAATGGACTTGTGTAAAGTGTGGCACATGGCATGATAGAGATATTAACGCCAGTAAGAACATTCTTGCGGTCGGGCTTGACCGTCTTGCAGAAGGAATCCCCGAACGATAGGGAGGGGAGGAAGTCAACATTATAATAGTTTGGCGTGATAAAGGCACAGGTTAGCCTTATCGGTTGGTATTATCAAGTTTTTTTTGCTATAGTAATAACCATTTTTAGTGATAGACTTGTTTTGCTATTGGGTTTTATCGACAATCAAAAATCGTTATCTACTGTCAAAATTTTTAATTATTCAATTTAGTTCATTTGATTATGAGTAAGTTTGTTATGCCACCATGTCACTCACGTCAAACTCATTTATGCTACAGTCAACCTGCTATTTTGTGTCAGTCAGACGACAACCATATAAAAGACAATGATAAAATGCCGGGCAAATCAAATTTTTTATCGAAGGTTTTTGCGTTAGGTATGATTGGCCTGTCAAGCATCACCCTTTGCTTAACCGGTTGTACCACCACCCGACAAGTCACCACGCAGACAGTTACTGCCAGTGACCCAAGTCGTTGGGAAAAAAATCCAGAAGAAATCGCCAGAATTCGCACCGCGATTGCTGCTGAATATATTCGCGGTGGTAAATTAGACGATGCCAAACGGCAGTTAGAGAGTGCATTAAAGTCTTATCCAAAGTCAGCAGAAGCCAATGATATGATGGGCGTGTTATTGCAGCAAGAAGGCAGCCCGCGCAATATGCAAAAAGCCGAAGCTTATTTTAAAAACGCTATCGCCCTCAATCCTGACTTTAGTCAAGCAAACAACAATTATGGCGTCTATCTCGCCCAACTCAGTCGCAACCAAGAAGCCATTGCCCAGTTTCAAATTGCGGGTTCTGCCTTAGGATATGACGGTCGTGCCAGTGCGTTAGAGAATTTAGGTCGTACAGCATTAAAGGTCAAAAACAAACCGCTGGCGATACAGTCATTTATCAAAGCGCTCGATGCCAACCGCCAAAGCATCGTCGCCCGTACAGAGCTTATTGATATTTTATTGGCCGATGGCAAATTTTTGGAGGCACAGGCGCTGTATAATGATTTGGTTAAAATTATTGGTCAATCCAACCTTGACCCGCGCACTTTATCGCAAGGGATTAGGCTTGCCAAACTTGCGAACAATCCCATGGAAATGCAAAAATTAGCGCAGCAGCTTTTGGATCGCTATCCACTTAGCGATGAAGCAAAGCAGATTCGTTCTGGACTTTTAACCCCAACGTCAACTTGGAAATAAGATGGAAAACAGCAATAACACCGACAATCAACAAAACTCTATCCCTGTTCATGACACCACCCAGCTTTTGGGTCAGCGTTTTAAACAAGCCCGTGAGAAAAAAGGCTTATCGATTGATGATGTGGCTGCCAAAACCTTCATTTTAAAAAGTCATCTGCGTGCGCTTGAAGCCAATGATTTTGACGCCTTACCACAGCCTACCTTTGCGCGCGGTTTTGCCACGACCTATGGGCGTTTTTTGGGTTTGGATAAAAATCTGGTCGCGCAAAGTTTTGATGCCCAGTACCCCGCCACCCTCAAACAAAAATATGACACGGTCATCAATGCCCCCATGCAGCCGATGGGTACGCTTAATCGTGAAGCGCGTCCCAGTGTGCGTATTAACCCTTTTGTCATTGGTGGGATTTTATTGGTATTGGGGCTTGCGATTTTTATTTTTAATAAAGTTAGCAAAGCACATAATGACTCGGTTGAACAAGCGCCTGCTAGCGCTGTTGCCAGTATGCCAACCCAAGACCAAGTCAGCGGTGCGTCGCTTAATAATGCAGGCTCAGCGATTGTAACAAACACGGTGACTGCCAGTGGCTTACCCGCCACCGGATCTGCCATTACCGGTGTTGCGGTGAGTGCTGATAATGCCAGTGGTATAGCAGCGACCGGGCAAGCTGGTGCCAAAGCTTCGATTGATATTTTTGTGAAAGACACCACCAAAATCACCATTGTGGATGCGACAGGCAATACGATTTTAGATGGCGATCAAGCACGCGGTAGTTACCAATTGACAGGTCAAGCGCCGTTTCAAGTCAATATCGATAAAGCGAGCAACGTGAGCTTGGATTTGAACAAACAACCGATTAAATTAAGCAATTATGCCCAAAACGATAAAGCCAATTTTACGTTAAAACCTTAACGGCTTATAACTTTAAAAATACGCTAAGCCATTCGTTATAATAATAGGAACGCCTATGTCAGCGCATAACCCCATCAAACGTAAACTCACCAAAAAAATCTACGTCGGTAATGTCGCAGTAGGCGGTGACGCGCCCATTAGTGTGCAAAGTATGACCAATACTGATACCTGTGATGTCGATGCCACTGTGGCACAGATTCAGCGCTGTGTCGATGCCGGTGCGGATTTTATGCGCGTCTCCACGCCAACGATGGAAAGCGTAAAAGCCTTTGCCGAAATCAAAAAACAAGTCACTGTGCCACTGGTCGCAGACGTTCATTTTGATTATAAAATTGCACTGGCGGTGGCTGATGCCGGTGCAGACTGCTTACGTATCAACCCAGGTAATATCGGCAATGAACAAAAAGTGCGCGAAGTGATTGCCGCTGCCAAACATCATGGCATCAGTATGCGCATTGGCGTAAACGCGGGGTCACTAGAAAAAGACATCCAAAAAAAATATGGTGAACCCACGGGTGAAGCGATGCTTGAGTCGGCGATGCGCCATATTGATATTTTAGATCGTAATAACTTTGACCAATTTAAAATTTCAGTCAAAGCCAGTAATGTGTTTTTGACCATGGATGCGTATCGGCTGATTTCTGCACAAGTTGACAATCCCTTGCATTTAGGTGTGACAGAAGCGGGGGTATACCGCACCGGTACCGTTAAATCTGCCATTGCGTTAGGCGGACTACTACTAGAAGGTATTGGCGATACCATGCGTATTTCGCTAGCCGCTGAGCCAGAAGAAGAAATTAAAATCGGTTTTGATATCTTAAAATCACTCGGCATCCGTAGTAATGGGGTGAATTTTATCGCCTGCCCTAGCTGCTCACGCCAAGAGTTTGATGTGATTCGAGTGATGATGGACTTAGAAAAACGCCTAGAGGATATCCGTGAGCCAATGGATGTATCGGTGATTGGCTGTAAAGTCAATGGTCCAGGGGAAGCCAAAGAATCGGATATCGGCGTGGTGGGTGCTAGTCCAAATAGCCTTGTCTACAAAAATGGGGAAAAATCACATTTGATTGATACCACCAAGCTTGCTGACGAGATTGAAGCCATGGTCCGTCAGAAAGTGGCTGAACGTGAAGCCCAGCGCGCCAATGAAATCTTACGGGTTAAATAATTTTTGTGTTGTTTATTTTTTAGTTTGCATTGTTTGGGAAATTGACTATGTTAAAATCCATTAAAGGGTTTAATGATATCTTACATATTGAGACAGAATCTACGCGCCCATCGAGCGAATGGCGCCAACTTGAAAGCAGCCTTATCGATGTGCTCAATCAATTTGGCTTTGAGCAAATACGCCTCCCTATCGTTGAAGAAACCCAGCTATTTGCCCGTGCGATTGGCGATGCCACTGACATTGTTGAAAAGGAAATGTATAGTTTTTATGACAAATCCAACCCACCCACGGCATTGACGCTACGCCCTGAAGGCACGGCAGGCGCGGTACGTGCCGTGGTGGAGCATAACTTATTGCGCGGTGACAATCCAAAACTTTGGTATATTGGTCCTATGTTTCGCTATGAACAACCGCAAAAAGGCCGTTATCGTCAGTTTCACCAATTAGGGGTTGAGAGTTTTGGCAGTGAATTAGCGGATGCTGATGCCGAGCTCATTATCATGACCTACCAAATGTGGCAAAAATTGGGTATTTTAGACGTGGTGCAACTTGAGATTAATAGCTTGGGTGAGATAGACGAACGACTGGCGTATCGCCAAGCCTTGGTGGATTTTTTAACCGATAAAAAATCTCAATTGGATGAAGATAGTCAGCGCCGCTTAACCACCAATCCACTACGCATTTTGGATAGTAAAGATAAAAATACCCAACAAATTTTAGAGAATGCCCCAAAGCTTGCTGACTTTTTGGGGGCAGCAAGCCAGCAGCATTTTGAAGCGTTGCAACAGTATCTTAAAGCAGTCGGCATCAATTTTGTGATTAATCCAAAACTGGTACGGGGTTTAGATTATTACAATAAAACTGTATTTGAATGGACAACTGACCAGCTAGGTAGCCAATCCACCGTGTGTGCTGGAGGTCGTTATGATGGACTTATCGGACAAATCAAATCTATTGGCAGTGATAAACCAGCCGCTTCCGAGCCGGCAGTAGGTTTTGCTATGGGGCTTGAGCGTTTGTTGTTACTCATGCAAAAGGTACAGCCGTTTGAGGCAACACCGGCCTGTGATGTATTTGTGGTCGCCCATCCTGATGTTTATACCGATGCCATCAAATTTGCCCATGAGCTGCGTACACGACGTTCAAATCTTCGGGTGAAAATGGCGAGTGCCACGAGTTTAAAAGCGCAAATGAAAAAAGCCGATAAATCAGGTGCGCAATTGTCAGTAATTATCGCGCAAGATGAAGTCGCCAATCAGCAAATTACCATCAAAAAAATGGCAACCGGTGACCAAATTACGGTCGCGAGTGACACGCTCTTTAGCGAAAATCCAGATTTTATCTAATCTATCTGATTGGGCCAACTTTGATGGGTAACCTATATCAGTAATTTTTTGAAAGGCTTTATGTAATGGTTAAAGACGTACAACCTAAGCTAGTAAACGATGAACAGCAATCCTTAGGCGCGCTCAAACAATATGGTGGCTATATTTTGTCCGCTATTATATTGGTATTAGCGGGATATTTTGGCTGGACTTACTGGCAAAAGCATGGCGGTAATATAGATACCGCAGCGGCGAACGATTTTGCCAAAATTCAAAGCGACCAAAACAACATTGAGACCCTAACCACCCAAGCTGCCAGCGATACTAAAGCACAAGCGCAGCTGGCTACGGCGCAAGCCAATTTAGCCAAAGACTTGCGCGAATTTGTGGCTAAGCATGATAATTCGGTTTATACATGGCAAGCCTTAATGCTGCAAGCCAAACAACAAACCGATAACAATGATCTAAAAGCGGCGGCGGCAACGCTACAAAAAGCGTCTCAGTTAACGCTTAAGGATGAGGGGCTAAAAGCCATTGCCATTTTGCGCCAAGCACAAGTGCTATTGTCGGACAATCAAGCCGATGCGGCACAAAAACGCTTACAAAGCCCCTTACCCGCTGCCTTTGAAGCCAGTAAACTTGAGATTTTGGGGGACATTGCCAACCAACAAGGTGATAAAAAAGCCGCCATTAATCATTATCAAAAGGCTTGGCAATTGATTGAACAGCGTAATCAAAACAACCCAAACCCACAAGACCGTGCCTTGCTGCGTATCAAAATGGAAAGCCTAGGCTTAAGCGTCAAACAACCTGATTTAACAGGCGGCGTACTCGCTAAACCTATCCAAGCACCTACCCAAGCTGAAAATACTGCCCCTGCTGCTGCAATCGCCTCTGCGCCTGCTATTGCCTCAAGCATAAAATAGGTGCAAAATCTTAACCTGACAAAACTTTTAACTGACAATATTTTAAACTTCACCGTACGTTACGAGATAAACAATGACTACCATAACAACAACAAAATCGACACCCTTATCGACGAACTTAATGAAACCTGCCGTATTCGCAACTGCCTTGGTGGTAGCGATGACCCTGACAGGTTGTGACAAATTTAAAAAATCTGACAATGTCCATAAACCTGCCGCGCTTGTGAAACTCGCTAGCAGTCAAAATGTGATTTCTCCGCTGTTTAGTCAAGGCAGCAATACAAAAGTTAGCCAACGCTTTGGCAATTTGCGTAATAAAACCACCATCAGCCAGCAACCTACCGCCTTTCGCGTGGCGTATGACAACAATGGCTATGTGAATGCGTTAGCAGACGGTAGCGTGCAAGCGTTTGATGGGCAAGGCAAAGCGCTTTGGAGTATCAAGCTCAAACAAGGCCTAATGTCAGGGGTGGCGCTAGATGAACAATCTCGCGTAGCCGTGGTTAGTGACAGCAAAGGGGTCATCATTGCGTTAGACAGAATGACTGGCAAAGTTATTTGGCAAACGCCTTTAAACACCGTAAACCTATCCCCTGCCCTTATCAGCCAAAACCGTGTCATTACCCTTGGCAATGATGGTAAAATTACTGCGCTGTCGCTAGAGTCTGGCGCGCCTATTTGGACTTTTAACACCCAAAATCCAAATTTAAGCGTTCGCGGTAGTGCCACGCCGATTTTATTCAATCGCAATACAGTGCTGGTTTCGACAGCCGATGGTCGTATCCATGCTTTAAACATCGATAATGGCGTGCCTATTTGGTCAAAACGTTTTGGCATCAGCAAAGGCAGTAGTGACATCGAAAAAATTTCTGATGTGGATGCCACCCCGGTACTAGATGGCAATATGTTGTATGTTGTGTCCTACAGTGGTCAGTTAGTCGCTGCCGATATGGCTTCACAGCAGCTAAGTTTTGTCAAAGAGTTGGCGAGCCTAAAATCAGTCGGCACAGATGCTAGCCAAGTTTACGCCACTTCGCTTGATGGCGAATTGGTGGCGATGGATAAAATGACCGGCACGGTTAATTGGCAAACTGATAATTTGTCTTATCGTGGCTTAAGTAACGCGGTGAGTATCGGCAACTATGTAGTAGTTGGTGATGCCATGGGTTATTTGCATATATATGACCGCGCATCAGGGGCACTGGTTGACAGAAAACAAGCCAAATCCGACGTGGCGGTATTACAGTTTATCAATAACCGTTTGATTGCCCAAAGCGCAAATGGCGCATTTAGTGTTTGGCAAGTAAATCGTTAATTGTTAAACTGTTTACGCATTTAGCAGTTTTGGCGAGTGGATGAGCAGCCCATACTGATAAAAGTGTGAGTTTAAATGACAACCCAGCATTGCAGCGCGATGTTGGGTTTGTTAAGTTATAGAAATAATGAATTTTTCAAGCGTGTTTAAAATCTTGCTTGTTGAAACTTTTGCTTTTTGAAAATTTTGGAAATCAAATTTATGAAACCAGTTGTTGCCTTGATTGGCCGTCCGAACGTTGGCAAGTCCACCCTATTTAATCAGTTGACCCGCAGTCGTCAAGCCTTGGTTGCTGATTTGGCAGGTCTTACCCGCGACCGTCAATATGGCGATGCAACCTTTGAAGAAAAATCCTTTATCGTTATCGATACCGGTGGTATTGGCGAAGTGGATGAAGGTGACGGCACCATTGATGACTATATGTCTCACCAATCGCATACCGCTATCCATGAAGCAGATATCATTGTATTTGTGGTTGATAGCCGCGCAGGTATCACGGGCGCTGATGAAGTCATTGCCAAACAACTTCACACCCTTGGTAAGCCGGTGTTTTTAGCCGCCAATAAAATGGATGGTGTCCATGAAGCGGCGATTCATGAATTTTATGCGTTAGGTTTTGGTGAGCCATTTTCCATGGCGGCTAGTCACGGACGCGGGGTGGGCAATTTATTAGAAGCCGTCACTGCCAATATGCCCACCGATGACCAAGAAGAACAAGCACCTGATGGTTTACGTATCGCCATCATTGGCAGACCCAACGTCGGCAAATCAACGCTTGTCAATCGCTTACTTGGTGAAGAACGCGTGGTGGTTTTTGATATGCCAGGTACCACGCGCGATAGTATTTATATCCCTTATGAGCGTGACAATAGACATTATGTGTTGATTGATACTGCGGGTGTGCGTCGCCGTGGACGTATTGATGAAAAAGTTGAAAAATTTTCCGTGGTCAAAACCTTGCAAGCCATCAAAGATGCCCATGTAGTCATCGTGGTCATTGATGCGCAAGAAGGCATTACCGATCAGGATTTGAACTTGTTGGGCTACGCCTTAGAAGCGGGTCGCGCGATGGTACTTGCCATCAATAAATGGGACGGGCTTGACCAAGACCAAAAGAATTTTGTCAAAATTGAAATGGATCGACGTTTTAACTTTATCCCTTATGTAAAAGTGCATTTAATCTCTGCGCTTCATGGGACAGGCGTTGGCAATCTTTACCCATCGATTCATCGTGCCTATGATGCGGCAATGTTTGATATTTCCACCAGTCGCTTGACCCAAATTCTGCAAGATGCGGTTACTGCACACCAGCCCCCTATGGTAGGCGGGCGACGCATTAAACTTCGATTTGCACATTTAGGCGGTCATAATCCCCCGATTATTGTGATTCATGGCAATCAGACCAGCCAAGTGCCAAACAGTTATCGTCGCTACCTAGAAAACGAATTTCGCAAAGTATTCAAGCTTGAAGGCACCCCGATTCGGGTTGAGTTTAAACAAAACGCCAACCCTTACGCAGGTCGCACCAATACCATGACGGATGCGCAAAAAGAACGTAAACGTCGAGAAGTGCAAAAATTCAAAAAACGCGGCAAAAAACGTTAAGTCGATGTTAATTGGCGTTTTAAGGGATGAGTAAATGGTACAGAAGACTTTAGGGTATCAAATTAGGGTAAAGCGTATCGTTGCGATACCCTTTTTATTGGTTTTATTTATTTGCCTTGTGATTTATACCTTAGTCGACTTGACCCAAACGGTGCAATCTGAAATCAAACAGGCGAGTAAGATAAATTATCTACTTGCCCAGTCTACTGCCAGCAATCCTAACAGTGTGACAACCGCTAGCATTGACAAACTGTTAAGCGAAATGCCGCAGTACGAAAGCATTTTATTTTTTCCATTTGATCAGCAGCAGCATCCGACCACCCGTCCGATTAAAGTTACTGAAGTGCTTTTTGAGCGCTATTACGGATTGAGCGAACCTGTTAAAATCAATTTATTAAAATTAACGCCCAATCAAAAAAACGCTAAAGTAAACCAGCTAATTGGCTATAGTAACCTCACCCTTGACCTACAAACCATTCGTCATCAATGGTTTTGGCAACATTTGCCGTTAGTGCTGGTGTTATCATTTATTACGCTGCTAAATTTGTGGTTTGTGGTGCAGAAGGTGCAAAATTTAACCAATCGCTTGCCACAGCTTGAAGACTTAAGTCATCAAATTTTGCAAGATGAGTTTTCACAGGCAGAGGCGTATCAGCTACCAAAAAGTGATGAGGCTTGGGTGTTTGAGAAAGCCTTGGTGTATTTGCTCAACAAGCGCAAGGCGCAAATTGCCCAAATCGACACCCTGCGCCAAGAAAAAAATACCCTTGAAGAGACCCAATTTAAGCAGCTTGAGCATAGCTCAAAATTTGAAAATATTTTGATTCATGAGTTCAAATCCTCTGTGAGTCGTATCGAATCGGGTTTACAGCTATTACACAATCAATATATCAGCGCTGAGCAAAAAGATGCCGTTGAAATTATTAGTTTGGGTAAAGATGATTTGAATGCTAAGCTGGATCAAATCATCCAAATTAACCGTATCGATAAAGGTCAAACAGGGGTCAGCGCCTACCAATTTAGTCCAACGGCGTTAATCACCCAAATTGTCAATGACTACCAGCCTTTTGCTGCCGAGAAAAATATTGCCTTAACAGCAAAGCCCTATCACGCCGATTATGTCCTAGAAGGCGATATTCAAAAAATCACTTTAATTATTAGCTCATTGGTAGAAAATGCGATTAAATTTACCGATAAAGGCAGCATAACAATCACCTCGCAGTTGCAACATTTACAAACGCAAGTACGGTGGATGTTGCAGATTGAAGACACCGGCATAGGCATTGCGAAGGAACATTTAGAGCAGATTTTTGAACCTTTTTTCCAAATTAATCCTGAAGTGAAACATACCTCCTCAACTAATTCTGCAGGATTATTTTTGGTAAAAAAACTATTAGAGTTGATGAAAGGCGGCATCACAGTTACCAGCGAACCTGATGTGGGTACCAATTTTCAGGTATCGTTACTGCTAAAAGATTGGAAACACAACTATGAGCGCAATTTATTGATAAATAAACATATTGTCGTTTGGTATCACTATGAAGATTTATTCGAAAAAGCCAAACGCATGGAAAATGCCGGTGCTAAAGTTGAGACCTTTACCAATACTGAACCTCTTGAAGATTATTTGTCCTCTCATACGGTGGATGCGCTGTTTATCTCCCGAAATATTCATTATCAAGCAATATTAGACTTTGTCAGCAAATTTCGCGAGCTTGAACAGAACGGCAGGGTCACTATTGTTTGTTTTTATGATACCAAAGCGTTAAACCCGCATACCATCGAACTGCTAAAAATAGCGGGGGTTGATTACTTTGTGAAAAAAGAAGTAATAGACGATACACTCGATCAATATATTAAAGAGCTGTCCCATATTTTGAGTTAAAAAAACCCTTCAGATGAAGGGTTTCTTCTTTGTAATTTAGAATAAACCTTTAAAGAACAGTACGATATGTTGCCACATACGTTTAAAAATTCCTGCTTCTTGAACTTGGGTTTCAGCGACCAGTGGTACAGACGCCACAGGTTTGCCATTGAGCATAGCAACCAGTTTACCCACTTCTTGACCCTGTGCTAACGGCGCTTTGACATCGGCTGGCAAATTGACCACGGTACTGATTTCTTCTTGATCCAGTTTTGGCACTAGTACTTGTAAATTGCCTTTAGTGATGACGTTGACTTTATCGACAGCACCGAAATTGACTGGCACACTGCCGTAGTTTTTTTGTGCTGGGGCGGCAATTTTAGTAGCAAAATTACTAAATCCCCAGTTGAGTAAGTTACGCGATTGGTCTGCGCGCTCTTGAGCGCTTTTAGTACCCATAATCACTGAAATCAGGCGCATATCACCGCGTTTACTTGATGCTACTAGACAGTAGCCTGCTTCGTCGGTATGCCCTGTTTTTAGACCGTCTACCGTTGGATCGGTGAACAACAGCGCATTGCGGTTGCCTTGGGTGATGCCGTTATAAGTAAATTGTTTTTGGCTATAGATGGGATAATATTTTTTACTGTTCTTGATAATCGCTTGGGCAAGTTTCGCCAAATCTTCGGCAGACGCTTGATGGCCTTCTTGGGGCATACCGGTCGCATTCATAAAACGGGTATGGGTCATGCCAATTTTTTTGGCTTCTTCATTCATCAAATCTGCAAATGTGGTTTCGCTACCGCCAATGTGCTGTGCCATCGCTTTTGACGCATCATTACCCGATTGGATAATAATACCTTTTAACATATCAATCACAGGGGCGGTTGTATTGACAGGCACATACATACAAGACTCTTCACTTGAGCCTTTACACCAAGCTTCAGGAGTCATTAGGATGGGTTCGTTTTCCTTTAATGCCCCTGATAGCAGCCGCTGCTCAATGATGTAACTGGTCATCATTTTGGTCAATGACGCAGGTGGAAATGGCTGCGCGGCATTTTTTTGAGCCAATACCGTGCCTGTATCATAGTCAATTAAGATAAAAGCAGAATTGTCTAGTTCAGGCTGTTGTATGGCAGCATTTGCCTGTACAGTTGTGGCAAAAAAACTGGCGGCGACAAAGGTGCCGACCATCAGACGTTGGGTGTATTGCGGTATTACGATTGCTTTCATCTCACTCACTCTTGGCTCAAATCAAATGCGACCTGTTTGCTTGGACGCTTGGTAAAACAAATTGCCTATATTAGCAAAAAAAATCATGATTCAACACTGTATTCGGTCTAAAAATCAACGATTTGTCATAAATAAAACCCCCTAAATCAGTTAGGGGGTGGATAGCGTAGGTTGACTTATAATTATTATTTACTGTTGGCAAGGTCTTTGCACAGTTCAAGATTCTCCGCTTTTGGATAACTGAGTGTCCATTGGCGGGTTTCATTCAAAATTTGCTTGTAATCTTGCTGAGAGGATAAGTACTGCACCGCTAAACGCGGATCGCTGATGGTAGGCATTAATTTTTTTAGCTCGACATTATAAGCGGTGTTAAACCCTGTTTGTTGCGATTTATTCAGCATGGGTGGGCAGATCTCTGACAACACTTGTAATACTGCCACTTCTTCTTTGGTGGTCGATAATTCTGACATATCGATTGCGATGGTATCATTATTTTTATCTTCAGCGATACCACTCACGGTGACGCCCATTAACAGCATGCCTATCATAGCTTGACTGATGTTGCCCAGTTTAATCATACGGTGTCCTAACGTTATCTAAGTAAAATACAGCCCATATCATACTAAATAATCAAAAAAAATATAGCGAATAATCACGCTATATAGTCAGTATTTTGTGAACAAGTAAAATTTTTTGAAACAGTTTAGCAATATAGGGCTAGGTAAAAACTTCGGCGTCATCCATGTTACGGCCTAGTTTACACGGTCTAGTTTAATAGTTCAATCGCTTGAATTTGCAAAACACGCTCTGCTATCTGGCTAAAATGAACATCGACATTTTGATAACGCATGACAAATGGGGTATTAAGCGCTTGTTGTCGATATGCAGGTCTAGGGTCTTGCGCAATGAGTTGCTCGATGGTTTGCCAATCTGTTTGCTTGAGCTGACTTTTTATTGCAATATTGGATAAATCTTGTAATAAATCGGGATGCCAATGCACCGACTTAATGATGGGTTTTTGGCTGGCATACCCAGCAATCGCATCATCGATACTATCGCTATAAGGCAAATATGGTTTGATATCAATGACTGGCGTGCCATCTACCATATCAGCGCCGATGATATGCAGCCTCAAGCCTTCTTCACTGTTTTCAATATGCGAAAATTTGACCACTGACAATCCAATATTTGCCGGGCGATACATACTTCGACTGGCAAAAACCCCTATCTTTTGGTTGCCGCCCAGTCTCGGTGGACGAACCGTTGGCTGAAAATTTGACTGATTGGGATTGATTCGATTGTGATGAAATTGCCATATAATCCAAAGATGACTAAATTGCGCAATGCCTTCAAAAGCACTGAGCACATTGTAGGGCGGCAACATGCTGATAGTCGCGTTGATATCGACAAGATTGGGCTGGCGAGGCGTGCCAAACTTTTGCTTAAGTGGGGAGTTTACAATACCGATAATCGGCAGGGTAATTTGTTGTGGTAACATAATGGGTCATTAAAATATGATATTTTAAACTATGATTATGCCATTTTTTTACGCCCAAATTCGACTAATTCATCAAAAATTTGCTATCATATCGCCCCAGAATGTCAATATTAACCCGCTTTTTTTATCCTTTATCCAGTTTTATTTTTATTTATGACCAATACAAGGTTGGGCGCTATGTCAAAATTTTATGAAGAAACCGTTACCTATGTGCATCATTGGAATGACACATTATTTACCCTAAAAACCACCCGTAATGCAGGTTTACGTTTTAGGAATGGTGAATTTGCCATGATTGGTCTGGAAGTCAATGGAAAACCTTTGATGCGTGCCTACTCTATTGCCAGCACCAACTATGATGAAGAGCTTGAATTTTATTCTATCAAAGTCCAAGATGGTCCTTTGACGTCTATTTTACAGCATATCAAAGTGGGTGATAAATTATTGGTGAGCAAAAAACCCACTGGCACCCTGGTGCTTGATGACCTAAACCCTGGCAAGCATTTGTATATGCTAGCAACGGGTACAGGCTTGGCACCATTTTTGTCACTTGCCCGTGACCCAGAAGTGTATGAGCGTTTTGAGAAAGTCATCGTGGTGCATGGCGTACGTTATGTGAGCGAACTGGGCTACCGTGAGATGTTTGAAAAAGACTTGTTTGAAGATGAGTTACTGGGTGAATACGTTAAAGATAAACTCATCTATTACCCCACCGTCACGCGTGAGCCGTTCCGCAATGAAGGGCGTATGACTGATTTAATGAAATCAGGCAAGTTATTCCAAGACATCGGATTACCACCCATTAATCCAAGCGATGACCGCGCAATGATTTGTGGTAGCCCGTCTATGAATAAAGACGTGGCAGCACTACTCAATGAGTTTGGTCTTAAACCCTCGCCACGCATGGGCGGCACGGGTGATTATGTGGTTGAACGCGCCTTTGTTGAACAGTAAAAGTTAAACCGTAAAATCATAAAAAAAGCCCAAGCAGGGCTTTTTTTATTACTCAAAATTAGTAGCTATATTCCAACACCAAATTACCACCCGCATCTTTGTCATCGCTGATGCTGTCTTTTTTACCCCAAATACCCAGTTTAACCGAGGTTTTGTCATTATATTTATGTTTCCAATCCGCTTCGACAATATCCAAATCTTGCTTGGTTGCAAAGGCAGCATTAATCACTTGATTAGACTGATTCACTTTGGCGTTGGCGTATTTTAACCCGAGCTGATTATTAGCGTTAATATTACCTGATAGCCCCACGCTAATGATTTCACCATCCCCACCAATCGGATGACCTAGCGGCAAGCCCTTTTGATAATAACCATCTGTATATATTGAGTGACCATAAATAATATTAGTTTTGTCTAAATCATAATAAGTATTCGCCCATTCTGCATGCCACAACCAAGGTTGCTGAAACAGCGGAATCGTACCTTTTAAACCTGCCAAATACGCCTTTTTACTAGGCAAACCACCTGCCTCATCTTCCCCAATGAATTCGCCATAGACACTCACCGGCAGGTTCACTAACGGTTTTAAATTCAGCTGTGCATCGATTCCTGCGATTTGGTTTGAAGGATCTTCCGCTTCGCCGCCATTATCATATTTACCGATTAAAGCCTTACCTAAAGACTTTAGGCTTTCTGACTTATTATCGCCGCCCCACATCAAGGAACGCGATGCGCCGATTTGAAACGCTTCATGCGGTTGAAAACTCGCCCGCATGCCAATCAATTTAGCGTGAGGCTCTGCTTTATAGTCTTGTAATTGACCAGCAGTAATTTGGTAATTAAAATTACCCAGTTTTGATAATACAGGAAAATTAATAGGGGTATTATTGGCGCGCTGCATTAAAAAGCCCGTGACAGGTCTAGCGGCATCACTGCGAATTAAACTGCCATCAACCCCATTGCCCCACCATACCGGAATACTACCAAAGGCAAGGCGATGATTGCCTAATTTGGTACCGATGTAGCTGCCATCAAGATTAGATAACTTGCTAGGCTCATCATCATCGACATTTAAGGTGCCTTGAATTTTATAATCAATGTTTTCACCTGCATGGCTATGAGAAAAACTAACACCCAAAGGCGTCACCGTATTCCCTTCTGTATTAAACCCGCTAAACACAGCGCGCTCGTCACCATTGATGTTGCTCACTATTTGTAGCTTGGATACATCGTTGGCTTCAAGCTTTTGTTTAACTTGATTCAGTAACAGTTTATCATTGTCTGATTTGGGCTGCGCTTGATTTAAGGCGGTCTGTATGGCTTCTGAACTAATCGGCCAGGTTGATATATCAACATTTACCACACCATTTAGTTTCAAAATCTCAAGTGTTTGACGTAAATCGCTATCAATTTGAACTAATTGACCTGCATGACTTAATTGTGAGAGTCCAAGTAGCACACCCAATGAGAAATATTTAACCGTTTTATTTGTCATACGAGGCTCGCAGTTTATGTATTGGCATTGAATAAAGTGGTTAGTACATCAACCGTGGTAGTCGCAATCGTTTGCATTTCATTTGTTGTCAATGTCGGGTGGATTAAAAACATCAAGCTTGTTTCACCTAATTCTTTAGCAACTGTCAATCTCGCTTTGGGACGCGATGGATGATTGTCAAATGCTTTTTCTAAATAAATTTCTGAACAAGAGCCAGAGAAACAAGGAATTTTTTTCTCATTAAGCGCATTTAAAATATCATCCCGATTGATATTCTCTGGCAAGTTTTCAGGTCTCACATACACATAGTATTTATAATACGCATGGACAGAATCGCCACCCATGACTTGGTGAAATTCTATATCTGGTATGCGTAAAAACTGTTGCTCACCTGCAAACTGTGTTAAAGCATCACGCAAAATTTTGGCATTTTGTGTACGAATCTTAGTCCACTCAGCCATTTTTTTAAGCTGAATACGACCAATCACCGCTTGCATTTCCATCATGCGCCAATTGGTGCCAAAGCTGTCATGCAACCAGCGAAAACCCGGTGGATGTTGTTTATGATAAATACTATCGTAGTTTTTACCGTGGTCTTTATACTCCCACATTTTTTGCCATAATGCTTTGTCATTGGTCGTAACCATGCCACCTTCGCCGCCTGTGGTCATGATTTTATCTTGACAAAAACTCCAAGCACCAACGTGACCAATACTGCCCACTGGTTTACCTTTGTACTTGGCGCCATGCGCTTGGGCACAGTCTTCGATGATCCATAGGTTATGCTGCTTAGCAAGTGCCATAATCTCATCCATATCGCAAGGCCAGCCAGCTAGATGCACGCAAATGATGGCTTTGGTTTTATCCGTGATTTTTAGTGCAATTGTCGTGGCAGAAACATTACCCGTATTGTTATCTACATCTGCGAACACCGGTATTGCGCCAGCATTAACCACGGTAGAAACACTGGCGATAAAACTACGGGGCGTGACAATCACTTCGTCACCCTCCCCAACACCCATGGCTTGTAACGCAACATCGAGTGCCAATGTGCCATTTGCCAGCGCCACTGCGTAATCTGTCCCTGCCCATGCGGCAAATTCTTTTTCAAACTCTCGACATTCTGTGCCCGTCCAGTAGTTGACTTTATTGGACAATAGCACCTGTGACACGGCATCGGCTTCTTCTTGGGTAAAGCTAGGCCAAGGGGAAAATTGGGTGTTTAACATGTTTTATATTCTCATATTTTTGAAAATGAACTTAACGATTTTTTTTAGTTTTTGATCAAAGGTCTTGCAGGATTGCCGACGACAGTCACGCCAGCGGGTACATCTTTAGTAACGACTGCCCCCATGCCAACGATAGCACCTTTACCAATTATTAACGGCTTATCTAGTGTACCTTGACGTAGCACCGCACCTGTTCCAATATAAGCATGGTCTTCAATATGCACATTACCATTGCAGCTAACGCGTGGCGCAAAAGTGACAAAATCACCAATCACACAATCATGGGCAATATAACTATAAATATTGGCATGAAAACCTTTTCCAATTTTGATATTGGACGTCAGGTGAACAAAACCACAAATAATACTGCCTTCACCCATAGTGATATTGTCATATTGTAAAGCGTTATTGGCTATCACATTAATAATTTCAATATTATCTTGTGCAAGTTTGGCATTGAGTTTTTCACGAACTTGACTATCGGCGATGGCAACAGTAACGGCTTTTTGGGTTGCAGGATGCTGGATAAACTGCTGGTAACTTAAAACTTTATAACCATCGAGTTGTTCAAGTCTACCACCATCATCAATAAAAACAATATTGTCTTGATTTAGCTGTGAGTAATGTTGTCTGACTAACGGCATGACTTCTTTACCAAAACCACTTGCACCATAAATACCAATTAATTGTGACATCGTCAAATCACCCTTGAACCTGTAAATTTTGTCATCGTTGCTTCACCCTCGGCACTGATACCGTCTTTGATAATGACTTTTTTGACGGTTTTTAGCAAGATTTTCATATCTAACAAAAATGATTGATGCTCAACATACCAGGTATCAAGCTTGAACTTATCTTCCCAACTCAAACTATTGCGACCATTGACTTGGGCATAACCTGTCACCCCTGGACGCACGTTGTGACGCTTGGCTTGTTCAGCGCTATATAGAGGTAAATATTCCATCAGTAGTGGTCTAGGACCAACCAAACTCATATCTCCTTTCAGCACATTCCAAAGTTCGGGCAATTCATCAAGGCTACTGGCACGCAGTCTTTTACCAAAGTCAGTCAGGCGCTGACTATCTGGCAGCGCGTTACCTTCTTTATCAGTCGCATCTTTCATGGTACGAAACTTAACCATCTCAAATGGCTTGCCATGTAAACCTGGACGAGTTTGACGAAATAGCACCGGCGAGCCTAGTTCTTTTTTGACTTTATACGCCGTAATCGCAAGTACTGGCGATAGCACTACAAGGGCAGAAGTAGAAGCAGCGATATCAAAGGCACGTTTTAGCATTTATACTCCTAAAATTTTTAGTAGTCGTTCATTAACTTTACGAGCATCAAATTTTTCTTGGGCTATTTTATAACTTTCTTCACCCATTGCTTGAATTTGCTCTGGATTTTCGATGAAATAAATCATTTTCTCGGCTAAGGCCTGCGGATTCCACTTTGGCACCAAAAATCCATTAACCCCATCAACCACTGTCTCTCGGCAACCAGGCACATCAGTGGTGATGATAGCACGCCCGACTGCCATTGCCTCTTGGGTACTGCGTGGCACTCCCTCGCGATACGATGGCAATACAAATACATGACTATCAGCAATCCAATCCACGACATTTGCCACTTGCCCTGGGTAATCAATCAGTCCATTCGCTACCAGTTCATGCACTTGCTCGAAATGTAACGCCCCTGGATTATCGGCATCTATATTACCAAGTACGGTAAATTTGGCTTTTGGATATTGTTGTTTGACGATTTTTGCCGCTTCGATAAAGTCAAAAATCCCCTTTTCTTTGAGCAAACGACCGATAAATAAGAAGTTTATTTTACCATTTTTTGGATTAACAGGCTGATAAGGATAGTCGTCTAATTTTAACCCAATTCCACCCAATACCTCATAATGTCGAACAGGAATACTGTGCGAGTGTAATAGATCTTTAACATCATCAGCATTAAGGAAAATAATTTTATTGGCCAATGGCAATGCCAGTTTAAATAGAGCGACTTGCACTCGTTGTACGATTTTGGCTTTTTTTGAGTAACCTTCTGGCTGCTCGGTAAAGGCGAAACCTAAGCCTTCTATCATAGCGATTTTTTTGGGTACTTTGGCGAGTTTGGCAGCAAGTGTGCCATATATGACAGGCTTGATAAAATAGCTAAGAACGATATTGGGCTGGATTTTTTTGATTTTTTGATACAGACCTATGGTGTTAGATAAATCCTCATAAGGATTAAGACCGCCTCGACTAAGCTCGTAATGAGTAGGAATTGCCCCTAATTGGGCAATTTTGGCAAGCTCGGTTTTGTCACTATCAGACGTGAAGGCATGGACAGTATGACCCTTTGCCAATAGTGACAATATTAAGTCTTTACGAAAGGTATAAAGACTGGATGCGATTGTGCCGATGATTATAATTTTTTTACTGTTCATAGATTTCTAACCATTTTTCGACACTTTTTTCGAGAGAGAATAATTCTTCAATTCTTTTTCTTGCTTTTATGTTGTTTTGAGCAATTTCCTCATCACTTAGTGAAAGTGCTTTTTGAATAGCAGCGGTCAATGCTTGACTATCTTGGGGCGGAACAAGAATACCTGTATCACCCATAATTTCTGCTGTACCACCACAGTCTGTCGCTATAACAAAGCATCCACATGCCATAGCCTCAATTACCACTGTAGGCAATCCTTCATGCTTAGACGATAAGATAAAAAACTTAGAATGATTTAAAAGCTGAGGTATATCTTTTCTATTTCCCAATAAATCAACGTAGTCGTGTAAACTTAATTTATCAATCAAGCTTTCTAATTCTGAACGTAATGCCCCATCCCCAGCAATCTGAAATTTAACAGGGATTTTTGATTTTATATTCAACAGTGCAATTGCTTCCAATAAATTTGGATAATCTTTTTGTTCATTAAACCTGCCAACTGAGATACAGTTTATAAAGTCTTTATCTATTGAAACTATATCATTGCTAGTTTTACTGATGTTAAATTTATCTAGATCAATACCATTATAAACTGTTATCAAATTATCTTTGGTAAATGCGCCTTTATCAATAAGCGCCTGTGATGCTTCCTTACTAACGTTGGTATTAATGTCAGATAATGGGGTAGTATATTTATAGGCTAACATTCGAATTTTACCACCTTCATTAGAATTGTGAGCAGTACAAATAAGTTTAGGAAATTTTTGATTAATACGGTTTAATCTTGCGAAAATATTGGCGTGAACCATGTGAGCATGAACTACATCAGGACGGAAGCTTCTTAATAAGTTACGGTATTGGCTAGATGCAGGAATAAAAGATTTTATACCATTTAAAGCTAAATATATGATTTCAACGTTAGGAGATCTCGGTATTACAAGTTTATCTCCGGTCAAGTATGCTATTTTAACTTCGTGACCCTTTAAAATCATTTGGTCAGCTAAATCACAAACGACTTTCTCTGCACCACCTAAGCCTAATCCAGTAATAATATAAAGAATCTTCATTTTAGAGCCTTAAAAAAATATTAAATAAACTACGTTAAAGTATTTATTAATCATAACAACATTAAGTATACTAAATTAATTAGTCTAGATAGTAGGTAGAATTATCATATCTTTTATTATATAAAGACCTTGGACTATCTTGTAAATCCCTTTTCCCCCAGTCTAACCAAGTAGCATATATTGGATCGGAAATCTCAAACTCTAAAATATCAAATATCAAATTATGGCGAGCATTAAAAATAAAATAAAAATTCGTACCAATTATTATTATAATTTGGAAAAATATTATTAATATATTATTAATATAAATTTTACGAATTTTATTAATCATATTGGCTAATTTACTTTTTGCTAAAAATGATATCAATCCAATAAATAATAAACCTCCTATTTCCCTAGATTTAGATTCTAAAGATAGTGTCAATAACTTCAATAAATTATTTTTATCCAGTGAAATCTCATTTCTAAATATATAAGGCGATTGAGATGATGAAAAATAACCCCATTTAGAAAGTAAGTATAAAATAAAGAGGAATAATATTAAATTGATGAAAAACTGTGTTAGATATTTACGATTAAATATAACTAATATAAAACTTAAAACTATACCTACAGGATGAAATAATCCACCAATTAAAAATATTCTCTTTTTTGTAATAAGTAAGGCAATTAGCCATAATAAGACTAAACTAAGTCCGGAATAAAAAAGACACAAATTTATCATGACAATTAAAATAAAAGCTTCTATGGTATTGATTTTATAATTTTTTTTATTAGTGAATTTTTTTGAAACAGTATAACAAGGAAAACAAACTAAAAATAATACTACAATACCAAGTGGTATCCCTAATCTTCTAGTTATTTCATAAATGTAGCTTAGTAACAAATATCTAGGCAAAACGACTTTATCAAATAATAAGTCTGATGGGTTCAAAGTATATTCAAAGAAGTAAAACAATACCCCATGAGCATATAAATCAAATCCCATACTGATAGTTGCCAAACATAAAAAACAAAGTATGCAAATTGAAAAACCTAACTTATTTAATACCATTTTCACCCGCTATTTCAAATTTTGTTTTTTTACATTAAGAGGATTTTATAAAACTTTGAACCTTAAATAATTAATAACCGCTCTAAGTCTAAAATAGTAAGGAATCTTAGGATTAGTTGCAAATTCTTTATAATACAATAAAGTACTTTTAGGAGATTTCCTTCTAATTTCCGTAATTTTTGATGTTAAACCATCTTTTTGATAATATCTTACATATATAATATCATTAAAAAAAAACATATCATAATATTTAGCAATTCTATTCCAAACTAGGGCTTCTGGACAAAACTTTTCATTTGCAAATTCTGGAAATTTGTACTCTTTTAAAACTTTGGTTCTATAGATTTCACTCTTATCACCTTTTATTTTTAGTTTATATCTGTAATCTAGATAATTCATTATTTTATTGTTCGGTGATGATGTGCCAATTAATCTACCATTTTGATCTTGATTATCTCCGCATATTCCTGCCAGTTTGTCGTACTCGTCTAGATTTTTGATATGATTAAGTTTTTCATATATTATTTCAATACTATTAGAAGGTAGGAAATCATCGCTATCTACAAAAAAGCAAAATTCGCACTTTGCAATATCAATTCCTAAATTCATAGCTGTATGTTTTCCACCATTGATTTTTTTAACATAAGTTATATAAATAATTTTTTTATTTATAAATTCATTAACTAATTCTTCAGTATCATCAACACTTCCATCATCAATAACAATCCATTCAAAATCCTTACATGTTTGTTCACATAAGCTTTTGTAAAGTTTAGATAATAGCTTTTCACGATTATAAGTTGCTGTTATTATAGAAATTTTCATAGTCTACTCTTTATCTAAAGTTAATTTATCTAGTTAATGTTAAAATTTTAGATTTAATTTTGTAACGAAAAAATATCTAATTAAAAAATGCTAATTTTAACTTCCTTATAAATATATTTTTTGAATAAAAATACTGTAATTAGGAGCATTATCAAATAGTTAATATTAAATACTAATACCGCAGATTCTAATTGGAAAACCCCAAGACATACCCAATAATTTATACAAGTCACGATTGCCATGACTATCCATTTATAAATTAGTTTATTTCCCAAATTTTTAGCATAAAAATATTGCGTTAAAACCGTATCAATACTAAAAAATAACAAGCTCGGCAATAATCCAATCGTGATCGGGATAGCACCATCATAACTTTTACCATAAACCAAATGGATAAACAATGGTACTAAAAAATAACCAACAATGATACTGACCATTGAAAGCCCGACCATGAGCATGACAATGCGATTGAGTTTACCAAATCTTTCTGCATCAGACATTCTATTAAAAATGAATATCGGTGCAATTGACTGTACCACCATACCAAATAATAAAGTCGCTTGTTCTATTATCTGAACACTGATGCCATATAATGCCAAATAATTAAAACTTAAATAATGCTCAATAAAAAATCTATCAATCCGTTGAAAAAAATACATCATCATTAACGAAGGCCATAATAACAGCCCTCGATAAAACAATATTTTTGATATTTTTTTGGAAAAGTTAAAACGGATTTTGCCTCTATAAATAATATACAATAAAGAAAGCCCTATCGCACTGGTCACGCTTTCTAACACTCGAGACCAAGGTATATAATCAATACTCAATGCCCATTTTAATATAACCGTTGCCACCAACGCCCGTACACCTAAAGCTATGATGCGCACTATCGTAACTGGCAGTATATTGACCTTTGATTGAAAATAACTGGTCACCACCCCAAAAGGTTCATTTAACAGCAACACCAATGCCAAAGCACTTAGAAAGCTCTTTAAGATAACATCAGTAACAAAAAAATTAGCATAAAGGGTAGTACATACAAATGCAAAAAAACCGAATATTAATCGAATAAAAAAGGTATTTAAAAGTAATGATTCGGTAAGTTTTTTGTGTTTACTAAGAGTGGGTACTAAAACCTCAGCACCCACAATTAAGCTTAGAGAGCTAAGCAATAGGACTAAATTTACACTGTATATCCATTTACCATAATCCTGTTGTGATAATAATCTTGCAATAACCCCTTCTACATAAAATACCAAAATAATTGTAATAATTTTTTCTGCAATTAGCCAGAATATATTAGACACGATTTGTTTATGCATAATTGACAAAAGCCTAAATTGCAACTAAAAGAAAGTATCGTTTAATTCATTAAAACTTAGCAACTCTACTTTTTAATCATAGATTTATACCTTAGGCTTATACCCTTCTACATATTTAAAGAACTGCGCCCTAAGCCAATGCGTATTTTTGGTAGTATTATTTTGCATTTGAACTGCATCTATTACGTTTGTTATTTCATCAAAACTGTAAAAATGCTCTTTGGCTTTCATAATTAAAGGATGCTGCGTTTTCTCTATATTATCCCCATCGATGATTAACTCTTCATACAGTTTTTCACCAGGTCGTAAACCCGCAATGACAATTTCAATATCACCATTGGGGTTATGTTGGTCTTTGATTTTAAGTCCACTTAACGTAATCATGCGTTTAGCGAGATCCATTATTTTAACAGGCTCACCCATATCCAGCACGAACACCTCGCCGCCATGTGCCATTGCGCCTGCTTGGATAACGAGCTGAGCTGCTTCAGGAATAGTCATGAAATACCTTGTCACGTCTGGATGCGTCAGGGTGATAGGCCCGCCAGCTGCAATTTGCTTATTAAACAGTGGTACGACAGAACCTGATGAACCTAATACATTGCCAAATCTCACCATACTGATAGTGGTTGTTGATTGGTCTGCAGCCATCGCTTGACAAGCTAATTCTGCCATACGTTTGGTAGCGCCCATGACATTGGTTGGTCGGACGGCTTTGTCAGTGGAGATGGCCACAAAAGTCTCTACGCCCGCACTGACTGCGCCTTTTAAAGTATTGTAAGTACCAACAAAATTATTGATTACACCCTCGTATTCGTTACTTTCGACGATAGGGACATGTTTATAAGCGGCTGCATGGTAGATGGTTTGAACGTCGTACTGATTGCACAACAGTTCAATAATTTTTTGATTGGTAACACTGCCTAGATGAACATGAAGTGGCGTCACAGTTGGTAGTTGTCTTTCCTGCTGCATATTTTTGGCAAGTTTTTGCAGTTCACTATGTATGGCATAAAGCGCATACTCCGACAGTTCAAATAATACCAAGGCTTTTGGTTGCTGCTTTAAAATTTGGCGACATAACTCACTGCCGATTGAACCGCCCGCTCCCGTGACCATCACAACTTTATCTTTGATGTTTTTGGCAAGCAGCGATGTGTCCGGTTTAACCGTATTTCGTTGTAACACATCTAGCACATCGACAGGCTTAATATCTGATAATTTAATTCGACCACTAGTGATTTCTTCCAAACTTGGAATTTCACTAATTTTAACTGGTACGTTTTCTAGTTGCTTGACAATACGCTCTTGGATATGACGCTGATGGCTTGGTAATACAAAGAACACATGATTAACTTCTAAGTCTGTTATTAAAGACTCAAGGTTATCTTTAGGATAGACTTTAACCCCTAATACCCTAGCACCAATGAAATTATCATTGACATCGATAATCCCAACTATTTTAAATTGGTGAGTTTGATGAAGTACATGCATCAAATCTTTGGTGATATGACCCACACCGTAAATTAATACATTTTCTTTTTTTTGTGCATAAAATTCAGGATGCAGTGTTCTTGAAATAATAAATTGCAAAACAATTCGGCTATTCCATATCCATATATAAAGCAAAAAAACATGGATAGCGGTCGCTGCTCTAGGTATATCAGGCGTTACCCCTAAAAAAATCAGTATTTGACTAATTAATAGATAACCTAACAAAACTACGAGCGCCCAGCGCATACTCTCATCTTGAAAAACTCGGATAACATGCGAGTAAAACTTACTAACCGCTAAAAAGATAACAGGTAAAGCGCCAAGTAGTATAATTGACAAGATATTGGTATGAAAATCAAATTTTGCATACCTTAGAGCAATCGCTAAAATCAAAGTAATAATAGATGCAATATAATCTATCATAAACAAACTCACTACTTTTAGCCAGCGAGGCTGCTCAATCGCATTAGATAATACGGTAAAAGCTAAAGGCGCTTTAGTAGTGTTAGTTGTATTGCTCATATAAAACCTAGTAGATGATATGGCTATGATTGATTTTTATGTCATTAATTTTTTGATTTATATTCATAACCGTAATGATAATTATACGCGCCAATTAGAGACTGCTTAGCATCATTGAAAACAATCCCTTCTACTTTTACATTTGCACGTTGTAGTTTTTCGATTGCATAATTTACCTGTTTTACGTTTGAAACGTCATATCGTACCACGAATAAGACTGAATCCACCAACTGCCCTATCGATAACGCATCTGAAGTGCCCATGACTGGTGAAGTGTCGATAATGATGTAATCATAAAACTGGCGATAAAAATCTAGAAGCGCTTTCATTTTTCCATTTAGGATCAATTCTGAAGCGTGGCTATGGCCTTTGCCTCTAGGTATAAAATGCAGATTTTCATATAGTGTGGTTTGAATCATATAGCTGCTATTAGCCGCATCAATCGTATCATCAACCAAATAATCAACCAGTCCATTGATATTTGGCAAATTAAAACGATCTTGCAGATGACCTAACCTAGCATCCGCGTCAATTAATAGGACACGTTTACCTGTCATCGCCATTGCCACGGCAAGATTGGCAGCAATAAATGACTTACCAATACCAGGTCCTGCACTAGTCACTAACAACGTATTGCCATCGGTTTTTGTTGCATTAAACAATAAATGAGTGCGAATGGATTTAAAACCTTCGCTGACAACCCCTTCAGGTTCAATTTGCTCAACCAATGGAATTTTAGTTGATTTACTTTTCAACAACCGCGTTAATCGAGGCGAATGAGGAATGACGCCGATTACCGGAATATCTGTATTGTTCTCCAATTCTTCTAAATCTTTCACGCCCGCGAACAGCAATGATTTTAAGAATGCTAGCCCGATACCTAACATCAAACCTAAAAGTGTCGCAATTAGGACAATTTGCGCTTTTTTTGGTGCGATAGGTTCATAGGTGTTAATGGGTAAATCTATGATGCGTACATTACCCAATTGTCCAGATTTGACAATTTGTAATTGCTCATAGTTTTTGAGCATATTTAAATAAATCTCATTGCTAATCTTAACATCACTCGATAATTCCAAAAATTGCCGCTGAACTTCTGGAATACGGGTAATATTTTGTTTAAGCGCTTCTTCTTTGTCTCTTAGCTCCTGTATTTGCATATTTAATTGCTTTAATACTGGGTATTCATCCGTGTAACGCTCGGATAATTCTGCTCGTTTTAGCTCAAGCTCACGCAGGTTGGTTTCAATCTCAGATCTTACTGTGATAGCTAGTTCAGCTTCTTTATCGATATCAACTGTCGCATTTTGTTCACGGAAATTATTAAATTGTGCTTCTGCCTCTGCAAGTTTTGCTTTTAATTTAGGCAATTGTTCTTGCATAAATGCAAGGGTTTTAGTCGTTTCCGCGCTACTTTTATCAAGATTTTGCGTTTCATACATTTTAACGATGCGCGTTAAGATATTAGTTATTTCATCTTGATTAGCGCCTGTAAGTGAAGCATCTAAAATGCCAGTTTGTTTGCCTTTTTCAGCCACGGCAAGATTTGCTCTAAGGTTATCTATCGCCTTAGCTGGTGTAAGTTTACTCAAGTTATAAGAATAACCCGGGGCTAATGAGGTCACTTGAATATCAATATTACCTGCACTCGTTTTGAAACGCGATGCGGTTGCAACTTTACCAGTAAACTCTGTACCATCAGGAGAGATCAGTTTAAAATTTTGGCTGTCTATGGCAGTTAAAGTGAAAATTTTGTTCTGATAAGCCAAAGGGACATTAAATTCAGCTATCCACAATCCAACCTTTAAATTACCCACACCATTGTCTGTATGACTAACTAAGACATTCTTCTTAATCAGTAATTTATCTAAGAAACTGTCTTTAAGCTGACTGACATTCAAATCTAAATGCAATTGATTAATGACAGGCCACAGAATCATGCGAGAATTGATGATTTCTACTTCTGTTTGTGCAGAACCATCTTGAGCGTTTAGAAGACCGGCAACATCCTCACCTAACGCAGAAACGCCTGAGGATTTTTTATCAACTTGAATCAATGAGTTGGTTTTATAAATTGGCGTTGCCGATTGGGCATAATAGAGACCGCCTAATAAACCAAGTAACAGCATTGATAAAATTAATTTCCAATGATTTAATAAGACCGCGATTAACGCTCTTAAATCAATTTCATCATCACTCACTTTCTGATCCATGCTTACTCACTTGATTCTAAACTACGATAAAATACATTTTAATTGTTACAGAATAAATAAATTTTTCTTATAATTTCGAAAAACTCGCTAGCTGCAGCATTTACGCTAATTTATCCTTCCAACTTTCTACGGCTTTATTGAGCACTGCTCGACTTTCATAAAATTTCTCAATAGGTAGTTTATAAGGATCGGCTACATTTTCGTTTATCCAATGACCAATTCGATATACTTTGCCCCGTTGGCTTGAGTAATTTTGTTTTATCCAACTCTCTTGATCTTTGGACATACAAAGTACTAAATCAAAGGTTTGCATCAATTCTTGGGTAAGCTGCTGGGCGCGATGACTACGCATATCAATATTCCATTCATCCATGACTTGAATGGCTTTTTCATCGGCCCCTTCGCCCACTAATGCGCTTAATCCCGCTGATTTAACGGTTAAATTAGGATGTTGTTTCTGTAATAGCGCTTCACCAATGGGGCTACGGCAGATATTACCGACGCATACCACTAAAATTTTTTTAAATGACATCGTTAATTTCCATCAGGTTAAAAGCCTCTAGCAATATTTGCAATTGAAGAGGTTGGCAATATTTGACTAATTACACGATTCCAACGTGTCAGACCAGTTGGGTCGACATACACGACATCACCCGGCTGCATTTTGAATCGATTTGCAACCGAAAAATTTGTAATGGAAGTTAAATCAATATGATAGATATTTGACTCGTTTTGGTAGCTATTTTCTCTTAGTACGTATACCTTTTTGGCATTTGCAGAAGTAGGCACCATACCGTTGGCTTCCCCAATCGCGCTAATCAAACTCAACCCATTATCAGGAATTTGGATAGTGCTGGGTTTGGTAAACTCACCCATTACGGTGACTTTATGATTGGTAATATCACCGACTTTGATAGTATCACCATTTCTCAAATATAGCGAATTTGGGGAATACCCGGCATTTTGTAGTGATTTAAAACCAAAGTTATAGCTTCTACCGTCGCGAATCAGCTGAATGTTATTGGTATCTGAGGTATTAATGGTACCGCCTGCCATACTGATTGCCGTATAGAGATTGACTGGCTGATCCGCGATATCATATTGTCCAGGCGATTTTACCTGACCATCAACATAGAACTTATTCCCACGATAGGAAATAACCCGCACTTGCGGATCTGGGTGTTTAAGATAACGAGATAAACGGCTTGCTATTTGGTTGGTAAGTTGTGAAACTGTTAACCCTTCAGCTTTCACTCGCCCTATCATTGGAAACTGCAAAAAACCACTCTGGTCGACCAGGTAGCCGTTGGCATAAATATTATTCCCTGTGGATTGCACGACAGGTGTGATTTCAGGATATCCTGGCAAGAATATTTCAACCACATCGCCTTTTGCAATTGTAGTATAGGTTGCAGCGGATTTTGAGACAGGCGGAAATGAGATCGTTCTCGGCCCTAATAGATTAGGTACTGGAATGTTATTTGCGGTTAATTCGGTCACATTAAAACGAATGCCATTATCTGCTACAAATGACATGGGTTGGTCGGGTACTGTCGATTCAGGCAATTTACCAACATTCATACCGCTAGTAATCGCTGTTTTAGAACTACATCCAGCAAGTGAAAGTGCAAAGATGATAGGAGATAATTTTATAAGCTTTGCTAACATGTGACAATCTCATAGAATAAAAAGCAAAATCTAACAGTATTAACCAATATGGTGCGTAATTGTAATAAAAGTTTAATGCTACCCGCTTGTAAATTTTGTAAATTTAAGTAAGTGACATAGCCATCATGACCTATCAGTTTATAATATTAACTATTGAGAAAAGCGTTAACAGTTCTTTTGAGTAACAATTAATCCATTATAGCATTAGAGATTTTCTTGATAAACAATTAAAAATAACACCTTAATCATTCTTTTATACAGCAATTTTAACTCAAAAAAAAAGCTCCTGTAATTAGGAGCTTTAATTTGGTACCAGTGGTCGGACTCGAACCGACACGCTTTTAAAGGCAACGGATTTTGAATCCGTCGTGTCTACCAATTTCACCACACTGGCATAGATGGCTATAGCTTTTTAGTTTATCTGTAATCGGCTATGTGGGGTGGTATTTTAGCAACTTTATTTTTTTTTGCAACAACTATTTTCATTATTTGTGTCTTGAAGCAAAAATAGCTAAAAAATAATTTTTCAATAAATTCGATACGTTTTTTACACACTCACTTACTACTTTGTATAGTATTCTTGCCCACCACTTAATCATAATATCGCTAAAAACTCGGGTTAAATTTGTTAATTTATGACTTTTAATCAACCTGCCACGATCTGTTTTAACATAATGCTATGTATTGTCACAGCATTCATAGCAGGTTGTAATTCATCAAATAGTAATCAAAATTCAACGACGTCAAATAACCAATCTGCCAAAGATCCTACCAAAGCTATCTCAAAAAATGCGCCTGCCGCTTCTTCACCTAAAGTGATTGAGAATCTACATATAGCCGCTTTTTCCAATCTTCGCATGGTATTGCCTATTTTGGTATCAGATTTTAACCATAATTATCCGAATATAAAGATTCAAATTACCTTTGAGCCCAATGCTGCGCTGTATGATACGGTCAATGCCAATCCTCAAAGCTTTGATATTTATTTAGCGGGTAATCAGAGTTATCCGAAGCAAATGCTTGCCAGTGTTAAGGGTGTTAAATCAGCGCCTTTTACTTATACTCGGGGTCAGCTAGTGCTTTATAGTCATAAATACCCCATGGACATTAGCCCTACAACCACGCTCGATCAGTTGATACTTGACAATAAACCCTTTAGTTTAGCGATAGCCAATCCAAAGAGTTTAGCTTATGGCGTGGCAGCAGAAGCCTGGTTGGTCAATCAGAATCTTTATAATAATATAAAGTCTAAGATTGTATATACCAATACCCTCGATGAAACTTTTGCGTTAACGGATAGTGGAAAAGCAGATTTTGGATTTGTAAGTCTGTCTCAAGTATTGAATAAACCCAATGACAATGCCCTTCAAAATGTGAAGACGCTAACCAATAACTATTTGATACTACCTAAAGATAGTTATCCGCCAATTCTGCAAGATGGGATAATTTTGAATCATCCTGAAACCAGTCAAATTTTTGTGGATTACCTAAAATCGGCAAAAGCACAAGATGTTTTAACCGATGCAGGGTTTTTACCGATTTGCACCTCGACAACCATCTTACCTGCTTGCAAATAGGGGGTTGGGTTTTAACCATCCGCTACTTGCAAGTCGCAAATTAATTGGTGATTGCTGATTTTAATTGACTAGCTAATACTGCTAAGCGTTCATGATCGCCTTTTCGATCTTCATGCAAGCCAAGATGATAGATACTGCTTGGAATCAAATGAACATGATAATGAAATACCGATTGTCCTGCCTCTGCATTATTTAACTGCATCTGCACAATACCTTGGCGGTTAAATACCTTGCGCTGCGCTGCCATGACTTTTTGCGCGGTGCTAAAAACTGCCGCAATGTAATCTGCTGGCATATCCGACAATTCAACGGCTTCACATTTTGGAATGACTAAAACATGCCCTTCTGCCATCGGCATGATATCCATAAAGGCAAGCGTTTTATCATCTTCATAAACTTTATGGCTAGGAATCTCACCACGAAGAATTTTGGCAAAAATATTTTGATTATCATACTGCATTGATTACATTCCTTTTATTGTTTAAATAAGGCTAAAAAACAAGCCTTAGCAATTAGGCTAAGCAAAAAAATCTAATATCGTTTCATTCAAGATAAATTGTCGATCATCACCCAGCATAGTTACATCATAATTATGTACAAAGCTGACTGCTAATGCGCGACTGGGATCACACCACGCCATAGAGCCATTATACCCCATATGTCCAAATGCATCAGACACATCATGGAACAGACTAAACACGCGATGATAACCGAGTCGCCATGCCATCACCGCTGGCATGATTTTGTCAAATTGCTCATTATGAATGGTTGAAAGCGCCTTAAAAACAGCAGAATTGATTAGCGTTTTACCTTGCCAAATACCGCGATTTGCAAGCATTGCATATATTGTAGCCAACGCTATGGCACTGGCGACACCATTTGCGGCAGGAATTTTCGCCTGTAGCGTGACAGGGTGATAATAATTAAATTGTCTGCTACCGATGGGTACCAGTGCCGATTTGTAGTCTTCGATATTGATATTAGCAGGTTGAAAATACAGCGCGTTAATGGCCTGCGTCGTCAAAGGACTGTCAGATTGAGACAATGTTAACCATGCTGGGTAAAAGGGGAGTGATTGATAAAATTGTAGCGTTGAGTCAGCATCTTGAGTGAGTAAAGGCTTAACTTGAGTCTCTTTGGCACGTATTTGACCGGCAACCTGCTCGACTTTGTCCTTGGGTACCCCAAAGTAAGCTTGACCGACCAAATTAAGCGGTTCCAACAAATAATATTCTAGCGCTTGCTGCAGCGGTAATTGCGTTACTTTTTCAATCAGCCCACCCAATACCCAGCCTGATACCAAGGCGCTATAAGCCGCGCTGGAATCCGCATGGGAAGCCGCACTGGATTCGGTTGATTGATTAACAGGCTGCTTCTTATTAGCTGAACCATTTCCTGAAGTATGCGTATTAGTTGGACTATTTAAAGCCATTTGCTCGACATTACTAAGCATCAGTTGCCAATTTAGCATGTCTTTGGCATGTTCGGTAATACTGACAATATTAAATAATCCCGATTCGTGCGTTAGTATATCGCGCAAAGTGACGCTATCTTTGCCATTTTGGGCAAACGCTGGCCAATAACTGGCAAGGGTTTTGTCATACGCTAAAAGATTTTGACTCACTAAAATATGAATCAACGTAACCAGTATCCCCTTGCCTGTCGAAAAATTCAGCGACAGGGTGGATGGCTGCCAAGGGGTAATTCGCTGGTTAGTTTTATCAATATTTGCGATGCCGTGAGCCAATTGAGTGACCGCTTCACCTTGATGAAAAATGACTAGACTGCAGCCACCTACCTTTTGATTAAGATCAAATTGTGATAACAATTGTGCCAAGTTTTGATTGAGCGCTTGATAATCCATTAAATCCTTCATTGCTTCAATAGCATCCTAAAAAATCCTATGCTAAAAAACACCCTGCTAAAAAATAGCCGCTTAACATTGAACCCTTATTGAGATTTTTCTATCGCTTTTTTATCGCTATTATTTAGCCTGCGCTTGGGTGATTTTCCCAATCAAATTGGCTTTTGGTGTAGCGGGATCATACACAGCAAAATCCACCTGCTCGTCACGATTATCAAATTTCGCGATAAACTCCACTTCAGAGGGCAAAAAAATCGGCAATTTAAACGTCACATCACAGGTAAAGCTCTCTGGCAAATCGCCCAATGCACCCAAGCATTTGGCTTTTGTCCACATACCATGGGCAATTGCTTTTGGAAAACCAAATGCCTTGGCGGATAAAGGATGTAAATGAATCAGATTAAAATCCCCAGAGATAAATGCATAGCGACGCCCGATATCTTCAGGAATTTCCCAAAATTCATGCATATCATTGTCGTCAAGTGTGGGCTTGGCTTCTACTTGCGTCGTCGATGATTTTTGAGTCGTTTTTTGACGTTTTTGGCGTGATAAATACGTCGAAGTCCCTTCCCAAACCAGCTCATCTTTTTCAAAAACTTTAGTCACAAAATCAAATTGCTTACCACGATCATGGTCGCGCAGGTTAGCAAAGCTCACCGCCATTTTAAAAATTGCGCTATCTTTAATGCGCCGATATTGGGTAACACTGTTTTGCACATGAATCAAACCGAGCATGGCAAAGGGAAATGGCTCTTTGACCATCATATTCATCTGTAACGATTGTGACAGCACCGCAAAATACGTCGGCGGCACGTAGCTATTGTTTTCAAAACCACAAATCCTGCGGTAATCGGCTAAGTTATCATGGTCGATTTCAAGCGTATTGACGCTATAAGTAGCATTGGGCAACACCGCATTGGCTGACTTGTCTTGGTCGCCAATGGGTAAAAAACTTTTAATAATATTGGCATAGGTGGTGTGCGGCTTTGGCAAACGACTAAAATTTTGGTCTGACATACAGACTGTCCTTACTTTTTTACTTTTTAAGCTTGAGCCAAATAATGGCTATTTGATTAGATAGTGTTCGGGTATATTCCATTACTTTTGATTACCGTCAGATCTCAAAATCTGAGAACTTAACTTATTATAATCGAATGTCACAATCTAATTGTTGATTTTTTGCATAAAGCTTAGTTTAAGTTTGACTTAGAAAAAATGATGAAAAAAAATCAGTAGCGAGATTTTCGATACTGATTTTTTTTCAGCCCGTCAAAATCAAGCGCCCAACACACTTTGACCACAGACGCGGACAATGTTGCCATTGACGCCGCCCGATGCGGGGCAAGCCAGCCAAGCGATAGTTTCAGCCACATCAATCGGCAAACCGCCCTGGCTCATTGAGTTCATCCTGCGACCTGCTTCTCGAATCGCAAAAGGTATCGCAGCGGTCATTTGGGTTTCGATAAATCCTGGCGCTACCGCGTTGATGGTAATACCGTTGTTTAACGTAGTTGCAGTCGCTTGTACCGCGCCAATCACGCCAGCTTTGCTCATGGCATAATTGGTCTGTCCCAAATTGCCTGCAATACCGCTAATGGATGATACACATACAATTCTCGCGTTTTCATTGAAACTGTCATGACTGAGTAAGTAATCATCAATTTTTTCTTCCGCATTGAGATTGACGTTCATGACGGCATCCCACATGTTATCATCCATTTTTGCCAATGTCTTGTCACGCGTTATGCCTGCATTGTGGACAATACCATCTAAGCCGCCACGTTTGGCTGCCGCTGCGGCTATTTTTTCACCGGCATCGTCGGCTGTGATATCTAATGTTAAGGTAGAGCCGCCTATCTCACCTGCTACTTTTTGCAAGTCCGATTGCTGTGCAGCCACATCGACACAGATGACATGTGCGCCATCACGCGATAATACTTTTGCGATCGCTTCGCCAATACCTCGGCTCGCGCCAGTTACTACCAGTGTTTTATCTTTTAAAGGCTTTTGCCAATCAACCGTGACTGGGTTGCCTTCACCCACTCTCACCACTTGTCCTGACACATACGCAGAACGCGGTGAGGCAAAAAAACGTAGCGTAGATTCAAGGTTTTGCGCCGCATTTGGGTCTACATAGATAAGCTGGCTTGTAATACCGCGCTTAAATTCTTTACCGACGGATTTAACAAATCCTTCTAACGCACGCTGGGCTGCTGCCTGTGCGATACTGGTGCATTTTTCAGGTGGCAAGCCAATGACGATAACGCGACCTGAGCGGTCAATCGAACGCGCAATTGGATGAAAGAAGTTGTAAACTTGTTTCAGCTCATGGGTTGATTTGATACCTGAAGCATCGAAAATTGCCACTTTAAAATACTGATTCGCGCCAAACTGCTCGGCGTCAATCTGTGCATTTCGTAAAGCATCACGCGCTGACTCATTGGGGTCTAGATAGACATCCGCTTGCACATTGGCCAATACTTTGGCGATGTCATTTGCTATGACAGCGTTTTCACTGACCCCAAAAATGACACTGCCGGTAATAGGTGCTTGACCGTCTTTGTAACGCTCGAGGCTGATTGGCATCGGTAAACCCAAATTTTGGGCAATCTTACGTCCGAGTGGATTTTGAACGAATTCGGAATAATGGTCTGACATAAGGACTCCTTTGAATAGTTAGTTTTGCTTAGGCTATTAGATAAGGCTCAATTAAAAAGTGAGTTAAACACTCAATTAAACACAGCTGCTAAACATAGATACTGTACATAGATACTGTGTAAATTTTATACCAATCAAGTAGCATTGAACAGTCATATCAAATAAAATTTTATTGGTTTTATTGATTTATATAAATTATCGTTATATATATACCTTTAGGCGATATTTTTGTCTGCGTTTTATGGTAACATCACTGCAACTTAAAAAGTTTAGTTATTTTTAAAGAATTTAGTTATTTTTAAAAAGTTATTTGGTTTAAGCTTATCCAATTTATTCAATTGATTGCTCAAAAGGACTTTTCTATGGACAATTTTCAACATCCAACTCACCAACCTGCTGGTAAAAAGGTCGCTATTTTAGGTGGCAACCGTATTCCGTTCGCCCGCTCAAATGGTCAATATGCCAATGTCAGCAACTCTGAAATGTTGACGGCTGTCCTTAACGGCTTGGTCGAACGCTATAACTTACAAGATAAACGCTTGGGTGAAGTGGTGGCGGGCGCGGTCATTAAATTAAGCCGTGATATCAATCTCACCCGTGAATGTGTGTTAAGCACGGCGTTAAGTCCACAAACACCTGCTTATGATGTGTCACAGGCGTGTGCTACTGGATTACAAGCGGCTTTCGCGGTGAGCAATAAAATCGCCTTGGGACTGATTGATTCGGGGATTGCAGGCGGTGTGGACACCACTTCTGATGCCCCTTTAGGCATTGGTGATGGGCTACGTAAAGCGCTGTTAAAACTTAATAATGCCAAAACCAATAAAGAGCGCTTGCAAGCGTTATTAAGCATTAATCCAAAAGACTTGATTGATGCACCGCAAAATGGTGAACCTCGTACCAAATTATCGATGGGTGAGCACCAAGCCATCACCGCACTTGAATGGGCAATCACCCGTGAAGCGCAAGATGAGTTTACCTTTAATAGCCATAAAAACTTGGCGCGTGCGTATGATGAGGGGTTTTTTGATGATTTAATCACGCCATTTAAAGGTTTAACACGCGACAATAATCTACGTCCTGATATTTCGTTAGAAAAATTGGCGTCATTAAAACCGGTATTTGGTAAGAAAAATGCCAACCCAACCATGACGGCGGGCAACTCAACACCGCTGACCGATGGCGCGTCTTGTGTGTTATTAGGCACAGATGAGTGGGCTGCAGCGAATGGATTAAAACCGCTTGCTTATCTCACCTACCAAGAAACCGCTGCGGTTGATTTTACCGGTAAAAAAGGCGTTAAAGAAGGCTTATTGATGGCACCTGCCTATGCTGTGCCACGTATGTTGGAACGTGCAGGACTAACACTGCAAGACTTTGATTATTATGAAATCCATGAAGCATTTGCCTCACAGGTATTGTCTACGCTTGCTGCGTGGGAAGACGAAAGTTTTTGTAAAGAGCGCTTAGGTCTTGATAAGCCACTTGGCGCGATTGACCGCAGTAAACTCAACGTAAATGGCTCATCACTTGCTGCAGGGCATCCGTTTGCTGCAACGGGTGGTCGCATTCTTGCTAGCACCGCTAAACTACTGGATCAAAAAGGATCGGGTCGTGCGCTGATTTCTATCTGTGCTGCGGGCGGACAAGGTGTGGTCGCCATTTTAGAAAAATAATCAAGTAACTAATACCAAGTAATTATAGTTAAGTACTTATACTTAAGTACTTAACTATTCAAGCAACTGATAAATAAGCACTTAAAACAATAGTGTAAAAAAGGCGAGATGATGCACTCGCCTTTTTTTATCGCCTAACTAAATTTAATCGGTTTTTCTCCATCCTCGTCCTGCGGTTTATTTGGGTAGTGATGATCATGACCGATATCACAGTCTTCTGCCGCTTTTTTGGGACGATGAATGTAGCCAGTGCGCTCTTCTACACCCAAAAATTCATGCTCCCACACCATCACCGCTTGCATACAAGTTTGACGCTGTTCTTCCGTCAACTTTCGACCATCTTCCCATTTGCCAAGCGAAATCGCTTGACGAAATTTTTCAACAATTTCAGGCGTTAACGCTGATAAAATCGCTTGTTTATCCATGACTGAATTGTCCTTATACCCTTCAATAAATCACAATAGTTTAAAAAAATTTGCTAAATAATTAAAAAATTATAGCAAATTAAGCGGATAAAATCTATTTGGCAAGTTGTCTTATAGCCGGCTAGCTGCCTACAATGATGTGATTACAAATTGGGCAATGTTAATTTGCACACAGATATTATATGCTTTGCTTATCAAAAGTTGTGAAAATTTACCTTATAAAAATTTACCTTATAAAAAAGAGCACTCCTATGAACTCTCTGAAATACAGCTATCATCAACACGCTGTAACCCGTGTTTTTAATCAAAAGATAATAGCCTTTAATCAAAAGCAGTTGGCTAAAGCAGTATTTGTATTAAGCCTAATATCCGCTCCACATTATGCGTTAGCAGCGCCTGTATCGCATGTATCACCTGCGCCAGTTCAGCAGTTTTTGTCAGATACCGCCCTATCTACACTGCCGCCTAATACCACTACGCAAACGCTGCAAACGGCATTAGCATCAGCCCATGAGCAAAATTTAGCGGCGCAAAAAGCGTGGCTGCGGTTGTTGCATTATCCTGAGAAAATCACCAGAAAACAGCCCTTTGAGAGTCGGGTCAACAATCGTTTTAACCCACAAGCAAGCCAACGACAATTTTTTGCCAGCGCGCAAGGCGCCAAAAATCCACAAGCAGAACTTGACGAAATCCTCACACAGTTATTTCACCCTACCAAAAAAAATAATGCCTCTGTCCAATGTCGCTTTCCCGCTCGTACACAGTGGCTCATTGAAAACTTAGCCATCGATACCTCAAGCATCCCCAATCAACATTGTGATGCGCTCGATTCATGGCTACAAAAAATTAATCCCCAATCTGTCTCATTAATTTTTGCCAGTGAGTATTTAGATAGCCCACCGTCTGCGTTTGCCCATAGTTTTTTGCGATTCGATAATGCCGACCTTAGCAGTCAATACTATTTGAACTTCACCCCGAAAGTCACCGACGGTGAACATTTTTTAAAATTTGCTTACAAATCTAGTATCGGTGGCAATGCGGGCGAATTTACCATGACCAATTATCAGCAAGGTATCAAAGAATATTTGCAAGATAATGGGCGCAATGTATGGCAATATCAGCTCAATCTTACTGATAAACAAGTTAAACAACTGGCCTATCGAACTTGGGAAATTAAAGACCAAAATTTGCCTTACTATCTGTTATCCGATAATTGCGCCTCTGAAATTTTGGTGTTACTGAATTCTATTTTTCCCGATAAAAATTTTTTAGTGAATAACTCCCCAATGCTTTCCCCTGCCCAAGTGGTACGCATGTTAAACCGCGAAAATTTGATTCGCGCTACCAATTTTAGTCCTTCAACACCGACTGTTGTGCAAGCGCAATTAAACGCCCGCAATGCCGCGGCAAATCATCCCAAGGGTTTTAACAATACCCATCAACATCAGGCATTAAGTCCTCAGATATTGCCTAGCCGCGACAATCCTGTACTGGCCAATCCTTTAAGTCGATTTGATATCGGCATCAGTCAGCAGTCGTTTGATAGGGTCACTGGACGACCTAAATTAGACAGCAACGAGGCTATCACTTTAAATTACCGCATGGTGTACCGCGATGCGTTGGATAAAATTGATGGCTATCCCATAGGCTCACAATTGACGGCATTGAGTATGGGTCTTAGCATTCATGACAACGCCGACCACCAAGATAGCGTGCAACTTGAGCAGCTAGGATTATTTGATGTGCGTTCATTGCATCCGATTAATAGCGCAAAAAAAGGTATTTCATGGGGCGGCAATATTGGCTTACAGCGAGTCTTTGATGGTATCAAGGGTACCAGCAGTAGCAATAAAGATGACCTCCGCGTTACAGACAATCATTTGGTCGCAAATGTTAGCGGTGAATTTGGTAAAAGCGTGGCACTAGGTAGCGCTGCCCCAAAAACAGGCGATATGCCCGCCAATATTTGCTATGGCTTGGGCACTATTGCAGCGCAGTTTGGTAAGGGCTTATATCATGGTTATCGTGCTGGGCTTGGCGTCAATGTCGGGTGCAATGCAAAATTGCGTCCAAAATGGCGTGCGATATCGGAATTAACACTGCCATTTTGGATAAGTGGCGATAGCGATAACGAAAGCTATTGGCAGCCCAAAATCAGTATGGGTAGTCAATATGATATCAATCAAACCAATGCGATTCGGGTTACCGCTAGCCGCGAATGGCTGCCAAAGTCCGACATTATCGATAACGTTGATGAGGTTGCGCTAAAATGGCTACACTATTTCGAATAATCTATTTTGAATAATTTACGACTAGCCAATTTTGTGCTAAGCCAAGCCAAAATGGCGCAACAACGCCATGCCAATAGCTAGACTAAACATAGAAAACACGGTGGTAAATCCTAAAATATTGGCCGCTAATATTTCATTGCCCCCCATGCTGCGAGCCATCACATAACTGGCAGCAGCAACGGGCGATGTTACCATAATAAACATCACGCCCATTTGTATCGGTGATAACTGCATCAAGCTACCCACCACAACCGCGGTGATAGGCGCCACGATAATTCGACCGATGCTAGCCTGCATAGACACGCCTGTCATATTGAGCATCGACTTGATATCGAGTGTCGCGCCTGCACAAATCAAAGCCAACGGTAATGCTACCGCCGCCAATAACTCGCCTGTTTTGATGATAAATTCAGGCGGCATCGGCAGCTGCAATAACTTATAAGCAAACGCCGATACCAATGCGATAATTAACGGATTTTGTCCGATTTTTTTGGTCATGGTGATGGCTTTTTTAACCACGCCTTGGCTGTTGTTGTCGTTTCTGCTTAGGCTAATCACAGATAACACATTATACACAATGGTTAAAAGACCCATATAAACCGCACCGATACTCACGCCTTGGCTACCATAGGCGTTGGTCACAGTCGCCAGTCCCATAATCGCCATGTTACTGCGAAAGACACCTTGCACAAACACACCTTTATCGCGGCTATCTTTGACAAAAAAATAGGCAAATAGCTCACCAAGAAAAAACAGCCCAAAAGTGACCATCAATCCCGCTTTAATCAAATCCACCTGCTCAGCAAAATGAATGTCACTTTTTAGAATACTAAAAAACAGCAAACATGGCAGGCAATAGTTAAAAACCATATCAGAGGCGATTTCAACAAACGACTGGTTGATGGTTTGTTTTTTTTGCATCATCACCCCCAATAACATCAGCAAGATATTGGGCAAGGTAATTTTTAGTGCAAAGAGAAAGGCAGTTAGCATAATAATTTTTTTGAGTAGAAAATAAAAAAGTCCCAGGTTTGGCATATACCAATACCATGGGACTTATCGAGCATGAGCATGGCTTAAAGTTAAGAGCTTAGCACTTCACGCGCTTTTTTACTTTTTTTAATCATCATGGCCAAAAGTTGTACCGCAGCTGGTGTGACGCCGCTAATGCGACTGGCTTGGGCAAGCGTGGTTGGGCGCACTTTTTCAAGTTTTTGCACGATTTCATTGGAAAGCCCAGAGATATCATGATAAGTAAAATCGTCTGGAATCAGCGTGTGTTCAAGTTTTTTCATCTGACCGATTTCAACTTGCTGACGATCGATATAACCGGCGTATTTGACACCAATTTCTATTTGCTCACCCACTTCGGCAGACACCGGAGATTCGGTCAATTCGCTAATATCATCAAATGACACATTCGGACGTTTTAACAAATCAAGCGCGTTATTCTCTTTGGTCAGTACTTCGCCGGTTTTATCGATAAATGATTGACCCAGCGTATTAGTGGGCGTTGCCCAAAGCGAGCGTAAACGTGCAGTTTCTTGCTCAATCGCTGTCATTTTATCGCTATACACTTGCCAGCGCGCATCGTCCACCAGTCCTAAGTCCCGCCCAATTTCTGTCAAGCGTTGATCGGCATTGTCTTCCCGTAGCAGCAGACGGTATTCGGCACGACTGGTAAACATACGGTACGGCTCTTTGGTGCCATGGGTGATGAGATCATCTACCAACACACCGATATAGGCTTGGTCGCGGCGCGGTGTCCAAGCATCCAGTCCTTGGGTGCGACGGGCTGCATTTAACCCAGCTAAGATACCTTGCGCAGCGGCTTCTTCATACCCTGTCGTTCCATTGATTTGACCGGCAAAAAATAGGTTATCAATCGATTTGGTTTCAAGGCTTGGTTTAAGATTTTGTGGGTCAAAATAATCGTATTCAATCGCGTAGCCAGGACGCAAGATGTGCGCATTTTCCAGCCCTTTCATGGAGCGGACTAAAGCCAACTGGATATCAAATGGCAGACTTGTTGAAATGCCATTGGGATAAAGCTCATGGGTGGTCAACCCTTCAGGCTCAATAAAAATCTGATGGCTGTCTTTATCAGCAAATCGATGAATTTTATCTTCAATCGAAGGGCAATAACGGGGACCAATGCCTTCAATCACCCCTGAATACATGGGTGAGCGATCCAGCCCGCTGCGGATAATGTCATGGGTGCGTTCATTGGTATGGGTGATATAGCAGTTGATTTGGCGCGGATGCATGTGCACATCGCCCAAATACGACATGACGGGCAGTGGTGTATCCCCTGGCTGCACGGTCATGACACTAAAATCTACCGTACGCGCATCAATGCGTGGTGGCGTGCCAGTTTTTAAACGTCCAACCGGCAGCTTGAGTTCACGCAATCTATCTGCCAAACGGATGGAAGGCGGATCGCCTGCACGTCCCCCTTTGTGGTTTTCTAACCCAATATGAATAGTACCACCTAAAAAAGTGCCAGAGGTCAACACCACTGCCCCGCAAGCAAATTCAATCCCTGATTGGGTAACCACGGCTACCGCTTTGCCATTTTCAACCAAAATATCATCCGCCGCTTGTTGGAAAATATCCAAGTTTGGCTGATTCTCTAAGGTATGGCGAATCGCCGCTTTATATAAAATACGGTCTGCTTGGGCGCGTGTGGCACGGACAGCGGCACCTTTACGGCTATTTAACACACGAAACTGAATCCCTGCTTTGTCCGTGGCAAGCGCCATAGCGCCGCCCAACGCATCGACTTCACGCACCAAATGCGACTTGCCAATCCCGCCAATCGCAGGATTACAGCTCATCTGTCCCAAGGTTTCAATATTATGCGTCAATAACAGCGTCTGCTGACCCATGCGTGCAGCAGCTAGCGCCGCTTCTGTGCCAGCATGACCGCCACCAATCACAATTACGTCGTAGATTTTAGGGTATTTCATCGTGTCACCCATCATTCGCTTGTCAATAAAAACTGACAATTATACCATGCTTAGACGGCTATCGATTATTTTTTTATCAATGCCAATCATTGAGCGTTTAGGGTGATACTTTGCTTCAACAATCACCAACCACATGACGAAAAAATCAAATTCATAAAAAAATCCAAGTCATTCGGCTTGGATTTTGATTCATTCACGGATTCATAGATATTATGAATCGATTTGGCTATCGCGGATGATTAGTAATTCGTCTTTTAAACTTGTGACTTTAAGTTCGTTGGCATGATTAAACACTTGGATATTAGCGCCTTTGCTATCTTTATAATCTTTATGACGACGAAAGTTGTGCTCAATTTCAAAACGAACCACCGTCTCAAGCAATGATTGTAATTCTGCTATGGTATAGTGTTCCCATTGAATTTCAAGATGTGGGGCTAATTTACCTGTAATCATACGAACTTTATTATCAATTTTGACGACTTTGGTGGTCATGCCGATGCTCCAATATTTTTATTAGTAATTATGAGTTTCATCAATAAATGCGACTGGATGAACTAGAGATTGCTTTAATGCTAACGGATTAACCGGCTTTTATCAAGCAACATTCATAGACTGGGTAATCACTGCAACCAATGCTATAAATTGTCTGCTCACTGGTGTAATCAGTCATTTAATAAAAAAATAGGCGCGCTGAACGCTCTTGGACGCCTAAAAACAGCCTCATCTTGATAAAATGCGGGTATCACATTGTCAGCACTATAGCCAGGGATACCCATCACAGGTAACGGCTGAAAGCTTTTGGAGGATAGCTTAACTGCATTCTCCGCCAAATTCGGCATTGCCATTTGGTGAAATAGCTTAGCAATTGCCGTATCAAGCTGGTTTCTCTGACTGTCTATGGATTGCTCAAACCAACCCTCATCTACTAAAATCAGCAAGGTATGACTGGTGATACTTTTTCTTGGGTTAACCAATTTTTCAAGCAGGGCATGACCAAATGGAAAAAAGGCAATGGTACGATGTTGACCCAACCAATTGGCTCTATGAGTGACCAAAGCTGCGTGCCATTCAAACGCTTGTAACTGTTCAAGCAATAGTCTATCTGAACTCACCACAATGCCGCCATTTTCATCAAATACGGTTAATGCATTACGCAGCGCTGTTCTGGCGTTATGAATACCATGTTGCAAAATATCTTTGGCATGGAGTTTGTTAAATACCGCTTTAGCCTGCGGAAAATTCAGCCAAATTAAACCGTTAAGCAAATCATGGTGATTGTCACGGGTTGGAATTTTCCCTGTCTTGGCAATAAAACTCTCATAAGCCTCCCCCTCAGGCAAACACGCTTGCTCAACAAAGCGAATGGGTAATTTTTCAAAATTGCCTATACGGCTGGCGTTTACATGCTCATATCTATCCAAACCAGCATTCAATTTTTCAACAATATTGATAACATTGATAGCAGGGGCATGACTATGTGTTGCATGAGTATGTTTTGCGTCAAGCTTGGGAAAATTCGGAAAATAAGTCAAATAGTGATACCAAGGTTTATCAAAATCAATGATGGCGTTGGTGGGATAAATCGCTGACATAAATACAATCTGACAATATAAGAACAAGTATAAGAATAAGAAAAATAATCGTAGGCTAAACCAAAAATATTAGCACACTTTTGGTTAACCCTATGATAGATAATTACCACCTACCAATCATTACCACCCAATCATAGCTAATGGTTTAGATACTGTTGACCTCAATCCATAAGGATATCGCAATTTTTTGAATAGCATGCCTTGTATAACATGTTCTGCATAATAAGCGATTTTTAGCACGATGTTGCAAAACATCATATAATAAGATACAGTCATTCAAATTTTACCACCCAGTAGAAGTAGAGTTATTACATGCATATTTTTCTAGCTCGCAACAATGTGCAAGCCGGCCCTTATACCCTTGAACAACTCAATCAAATGCTTGCCACAGGGCAAGTGTTACTCACTGATTTGATGTGGCATCAAGGGATGGATGACTGGAACACAGTCAATGCGATGACGGATGGGCAATTTTTTTACCGTCCAACGATGGATGAAAGCTTGCCAGTCGATACCCACCAACGTGAGCAGCTCGCTTCTGATGAAGCAGATTATATTATTAACAACACGCCTAATCCTATATCGCCTTCAGAAGACGCTGAGAATGTTTGGGATCGCTATTCAGCGAATAACCCGCATAAATCCCCTAACCCTACCAAGGTCACATTGACCAAGAAACTTGGCTCGAACCAAGACATTGCCCATGCCAAAAAACAATTAGACCTTGCCAGCATCGGTAGTCGTATCGCAGCAAAATTGGTAGATACCCTGCTTATGGTATTGGCGTCGTCGCCGCTGTTCATTTCCCTGTACAACAGCCCAAATTTTGATAAATTACTCAAATGGGCAGAAGCAGGACAAACCCGATTGACCTCTGCTCAGCAAATGGAACTTATGTCAGCGTTACCTGAGCATATATTGTTGTTGACCAATATTTTGGTATGGGGCTTAATGATTGCGCAAGTCCTATTATTGATGCGCCGTGGTCAGAGCATCGGTAAGATGATAATGGGCATACGTATTTTGGATCGCAAATCCAATGCCATTCCTGGATTTTTTAACTTAATCATTATGCGTGGGTTATTTACCACATTGGCATACTCTTTATCGATTTTTGGTTTGGTTGTGTTAGTCGTTGATTTGGTCATGATGCTCACCAGCAAAGAGCGATTAAGCCTACATGATAAAATCGCCAAAACTTATGTGGTACGTGCCGATGACACCCAAACCACGCCCCTTGCGTTAAAACCTGACTAAACTAACTTAAAATCATCAAACCGTGTGGTATAACCATGCGGTTTTTTTATGCTCAGTTGCCAACACGCCTCGCCACGCGCTAGGTATTTCACCTCAAAATGCGTGCGTTCACTATGATTGGGTACTTGGGTTTTCTCCACCGGTACTTGCCAAACTGTCTGTGCTTTATGCTCAGCTTCCTCTGTATAACTTTCAATATTACTGGCAATTATAAGCTCGCCACCTGGTTTTAACCGAGACAGCAACCACTCAAAAAACGGCATGTTAAGCCAGCGTTGGTTGGGGTTATGCGGCTCTGGATTGGGGTAAAGAATAAACACCCCTGACAAGCTTTGCGCGGGCACAGCATGGGTGACCCAAGCAATGGCATCGGCATGAATAGTCGTTAAATTAGACAACTGCGCTTGATTCGCCATTTTTTGCATGGCTTGATATTTTTCTGCGGTACGTTCAATCGCGATGAGATGGACATTGGCATTATCGCTGGCAAAACTCAAGGCATGCTTGCCTTTCCCTGCACCGATTTCAAGAAAAATGGCGGGTTGCTGCCAAAATGTTGCGGCAAGTGGCTGAAAATCTCTGGGATGACGGATACGATCGGGTTGAAACGGTCTGGTAAATTGATGACTTAGCATGAACAGTCGCTTGATTCGCCCAAAAAAAAGGATTTATAGTATACTATGGCAAATAATCCGATACACCATTTTTCAGAATACCTTTTGTTTATGTCTAAAATCGAGCCCACCCCATCAAATGCACCTGTCAAAACTTACCCCTGTCCGCGCTGCGGCAAACCTACCGTTTGGGCAGATAACCCCACCAAGCCATTTTGCAGTGCACGCTGTAAGCTCATTGACTTAGGGGCATGGGCGAATGAGGATTATAAAGTCGGTGCAGAAGACACCCCGTTTAGTGAAGAATTAGACGCTTTTAAATAATGTAGATTTGATTGGTTAGTGATTGCGCTAGCTATGATTTGCTAACTATGATTCACTGACTATAATTAAAGGAATCCCCATGAGCTCTTATTTACTCCCCACCTATAAACGCCAGCCTATTAGCTTTGTCAAAGGTCAAGGTAGTTACCTTTATACCGCTGACGGAACGCCGTATTTGGATGCGTTAACAGGGATTGCTGTCTGTGGACTGGGTCATTGTCATCCGCGTGTCACTGCCGCGATTGCCGATCAAGCCGCAACGCTTGTGCATACCAGCAATCTTTTTGGTATTGATTGGCAAGAGCGCGCGGGTGAAAAGTTATGCCAAGTCGCAGGCATGGATAAAGTATTTTTTGCCAATAGCGGTGCCGAGGCCAACGAAGCAGCATTAAAGATGGCGCGACTGTTTGCATCAAATCGTGGACAAACCCAAGCCAAAGTGATTGTGATGGAAAAATCCTTTCATGGACGCACCCTACTGACGGTATCCGCCACCGCAAATCCGATGGCTAGAGCTGGATTTTTTACCTTAGATGATGATTTTATTCGTGTGCCTTTTGGGGATATTGAAGCGATTAGCCAAGCGATTGCCGATAACGACAATGTGTGCGCTGTGATGCTTGAGCCTATCCAAGGTGAAAGTGGCGTCAATACCGCGACCAATGGTTTTGATTTTTTAACCCAAGTTCGCAAAGTTTGCGATGACCATGACTTATTAATGATTTTAGATGAGGTGCAAACGGGCAATGGTCGGACGGGGCAATACTTCGCTTATCAACATTCATCCATCAAACCTGATATTTTGACCACAGCAAAAGGATTAGGGAATGGTTTTCCTGTGGGTGCGTGCATGACCACGGCAAAAGCCAATGATATTTTTAGCTATGGCTCGCACGGTTCAACGTATGGTGGTACGCCGCTTGCTTGCCGTGTGGTTAGTGAAGTGATTGATGTCATTGATGATGAAAATATGATGGCAACTACCCTGAGCAATAGCGCAGCATTGATTGAGCAAATCACTAGCGAGCTGGGTAGCCAAGGGGTTACTGTACGCGGAACAGGCATGATGCTAGGGGTGGTGATGCCACAGGATCGCGGCCTTGCATTTGATACTTTAGTCGATAAAGCGCGTGACAATCATCATCTAATTATTAATGTCGCAGGCGGTAATGCCATTCGTTTATTGCCACCGCTCAACATGAGCGCCGATGAAACCGCCCAAATCGGCGAGCGCCTCATTCACCTTATCCAATCAGCCATATAGTTTTTTTGCACTTAATGGTAAAGTTAGCCGATTAGTCAATATCGGCTTTTTCATCGCAAACTTGCCAGTCAACCGTTTGATTTTGACAAGGTGATATAATAGCTGTGTTTATATTGGGGTAATTTTATGACAACCATTGCTGTTTTTGGGCACAAAAAACCAGATACCGATGCTATCGTATCCGCCATCGTCATGACCTATTGGCTCAATCAACAAGGTATAGATGCCAAAAGTTACCGCTTAGATGATATCAATCAAGAAACCAAATTTTTAATTGAACTTGCTAAAGTCCGATTACCAGAATTACTCACTCATCTTGAACCTGACCAACTCGCTGCTTTAGTCGATCATAACGAAAGCCAGCAATCGATTGGCAATCTAGCAGACGCCCGTATTTGTTACCTTGTCGACCATCATAAACTCGGTGATTTGACCACTACCGAACCTGCCTATATTCGATTTGAACCTGTCGGCTCTACCAGCACCATTTTATACCATATGTTTATGGAAAAGAATTTGCTGATTTCTCAGCAAATGGCGACATTGATGGCAGGTGCAATCATTTCTGATACGCTTAATCTGACAGGTCCTACCACTACAGACAGTGACAAGCAAGCGTTACAAGCAGTCATCCACCTTGCAGGGATTCACGATATAAACAGCTTTGCCAATCAATTATTCGATGCAAAAAGCAATATCAGCGACTTAACGGATGATGCGTTAGTCACTACCGATTATAAACAGTTTATTTTCTCAAATAAAAAATGGGCAATCGCTAGTATCGAAACTGTTAAACCTGATGTGGTGTTGTCGCGCATTGAGGGCATCCAACAAGCCAGTGAACTAATCCGCCAAAGAGATGGCTTGGATTATATGCTAGTTATTATTGTTGATATTTTAAAACAGCAATCTTGGGCGGTTGGTAGCAACGATGCACAAAATGAAATCATTGAGCAAGCATTTGATACCAGACTCAATGATAAATTGCTTGATTTGGGTAACTTGGTCAGCCGAAAAAAACAATTTGTGCCTACTTTAGAAGCATTTTATGCCCAATAGTCAGTTTTTAATTCACAAAAAAGGGCTAAATTGTTAGCCCTTTTTTTTATTCAAAAATATTTTTTATGATTCAACTTTACCCAAATTCGGAAATTTTACCGATAAAATCGCTGTCACTGTTAGTACGGTTGCAATAAAGCCTAACGAGATAGCCATCGGCACATGGAAAACATCAAGCAGTAGCATTTTGGCGCCAATAAACACCAAGATGACACTAAGCGCGTAAGGCAATAAATGGAATTTATCTGCCAAACCCGATAACAAGAAGAACATCGCCCGTAGACCCAAAATAGCCAGCAAGTTTGCCGTCAAAACAATAAACGGGTCGGTAGTGACCGCAAAAATTGCAGGAATCGAATCCACCGCAAAAATCACATCCGACAATTCAACCAAGATAAGCACCACCGCTAACGGGGTAAAATACTTAACGCCATTTTTCACCAACACAAACCGCTCTTGACCTGACGCATCATGGCTGTCATCGCTGATTTTCAGATGTTTTTGTAAAAACTTATATAAGCCTGACTGCTTTGGGTCTTCTTGCTCATCGTGGTTTTGCCACATTTTTACACCCGTGTACAGCAAAAACGCACCAAAAATATATAAAATCCAGCTAAACTCAGCGACAAGCCAAGCCCCTGCAAAAATCATCACCGTGCGCATGACAATCGCACCAATCACCCCGTACAGTAAAATCTTCCGTTGCATCGCAGGCGACACCGCAAACGCCGCAAAAATCATCAACCATACAAAGACGTTATCAATGGCGAGCGATTTTTCCAGTAAATACCCTGTAAAAAACTCCCCTACTTTTTGAGTGGCGATAGCACCGCCAAAATTTTGTGATAGATACCACCATAGACCGCCTGCAAACAGCACAGACACGCCCACCCAAATGGCACTCCAAATACCCGCTTGTTTCATCGAAACCGCTTCACCATTTTTTGGGGTTTTAAAAGTAAAAAAATCAACCAATAACAGTATCGCTACGATAGCAAAGAACACGGCATACAGCATGGGACTGCCAATGCTCATGGGTTCTGTCATTTGATTCACTGCTGCAAGTAACATTATCGCTCCTTAGTATGCATTTACAAACTATGGCTGGCAATAAGTCAAAGGATTTTGGAAAAATGCTAAGCACAAAAAAACCTTGACTCACACCGACCAAATATGTGGTTGTGTTAAGTCAAGGTCTGGCTTACTATTTGATAATTAGCTTAATATATGGCTAAAAAATAGCTGATTTACCGGTAAGCGGCTACTTACGTAATGACGATAAATCACAAACTGATGAAGTGAGAAGCTACTCCCCTTGATAGCGATAATGTAGCAGATTAACGACGACTTATCAATTGAATTTATCAATCAGTACGTTTTGAATTTATTGTTTATATTAGCTAGCGTCTTTGTGTTTAACAAGTTAATTAAATACTTTTCACATACAGTTAGGATGGTAAACTAACACCCATGCGTAAAATTATTCATATCGATATGGATGCGTTCTTTGCCAGTGTTGAGCAACGGGATAATCCTGAGTTACAAGGTAAACCATTGGTGGTTGGCGGTGATCCCAATGGGCGTGGCGTCGTCGCAGCAGCAAGTTATGAGATACGCAAGTTTGGTGTGCATTCTGCCATGTCATGCTATCGAGCGCGTCAGCTGTGCCCACAAGCAATTTTTGTCAAACCACGCTTTGAGGTGTATCGTGAAGTTAGTGAGCAAATTCGTACGATCATGCACCAATATACGCCACTGGTCGAACCTTTATCACTGGATGAGGCGTATCTGGATGTGACCAATAGCCCGTATGAAAAAATTCTGCGACACTAATCGCCAATCGCATTCGCCAACAGATTTTGCGACAAACGCAGCTGACCGCTTCGGCCGGGGTGTCTTATAATAAAATGCTTGCCAAAATCGCGTCAGATTTAAATAAACCCAACGGTATTGCGGTGATTACACCTGAGCAAGGATTGGACTTTATCGCCAATTTACCGGTAAAAAAATTTCATGGGATTGGCAGAGCCACCGTCAAAATGTTGCATGACATGGGTATATTTACAGGATTGGATTTACGCAATACGCCAGCGGACGTATTAAAACAACGCTTTGGCAAACGGGGTGATTTCTTTCACCAGATTGCCCACGGTATTGATAATCGAGAGGTTAAAGCTGAGCACAAACATAAATCTGTCGGTTCTGAGACAACGTTTTTACAAAATACCATGGATGATAAAATCATTGTGGCTGCCTTATATCGCGAAAATAGCCAAGCGTTTAAAGATTTACAAAAAAAGCAGCGTTACGCTCGCACTATCACCATTAAAATCAAATACAGCGATTTTAGTGTGATTACCCGCTCTCATAGTATTTCATCCCACTTTGAACAAGAATCTGATGCCCATTATTGGATTCAATGGCTATACGAGCATACCCCAAAACTTTTACCTGTACGTTTGGTTGGGGTGACTTATTCAAATTTGCTGCAAGCTGAAGCCTCGCCACAGATGCCATTACTATAAACCACTAAAAGCCAAATTTTGCCAAGATATTTTCAGCTAAACGTTCAAAAAATTTTTGTGTAAGTGCTAACAACAGCAAAACCCTGCTATATTGCAGGGTCTTACTTTATTGTTATCCTACTTAACTAAAATTAGATGAGCCTAACTTTAATCTAACGATGGTTAGGTAAGCTGTGCTACGTTAATTTTGTTTGCTTCTTCAGTATACTCGCTCATACGGTCGAAGTTTAAGTATTTGTAGATATCGGCTGACATGCTGTTGAGCTTACCAGCATATTGTTGATATTCTTCGTTGGTAGGTAGCTTACCAAGTACCGCAGCCACCGACGCCAACTCGGCAGAAGCCAAGTACACGTTGGCACCTTGACCTAAACGGTTCGGGAAGTTACGGGTCGAAGTTGATACAGCCGTTGATTTTGGTGCGATACGCGCTTGGTTACCCATACACAGTGAACAACCTGGCATTTCAGTACGTGCGCCCGCTTGTGCATAGACATTGTATAGACCTTCATCCATCAATTGGCGTGCATCCATTTTAGTGGGTGGTGCAATCCATAGACGCGTGGTCAAGCTACCCGCAGGTACTTCTTTGAGCAACGCGCCCGCTGCACGGAAGTGACCGATGTTGGTCATACATGAACCGATGAATACTTCATCAATCTTATCGCCGGCAACGTCAGCCAAAGTTTTGGCGTCATCTGGGTCGTTTGGACAGCAAAGAATTGGTTCTTTGATGGCGCTCATATCGATAGTGATGTCAGCAGCATATTCTGCATCTGCATCAGCACGTAATAATGTTGGGTTGGCAAGCCAGCTTTCCATACCTTTGATACGGCGTGCAATCGTACGCGCATCGCCATAACCTTCAGAAATCATCCATTTGAGTAGGGTGATGTTTGACGTTAGGTATTCTTTTACTGACTCTTCAGACAAGGTAATAGTACAACCTGCGGCTGAACGTTCGGCAGAGGCATCTGATAATTCGAATGCTTGTTCAACGGTTAAGTCTTCTAAACCTTCGATTTCTAGGATACGGCCATTAAATACGTTTTTCTTACCGGCTTTCTCAACGGTCAATAACCCTTCTTTGATAGCTTGGTAAGGAATCGCATGTACCAAGTCACGCAAGGTGATCCCAGGCTGCATTTCACCGACGAAACGTACACGAACTGATTCTGGCATATCTAATGGCATTACACCGGTTGCTGCAGCAAACGCCACTAGACCTGAACCTGCTGGGAACGAAATACCCATTGGGAAGCGGGTATGTGAGTCACCACCTGTACCAACGGTATCAGGCAATAGCATACGGTTTAGCCACGAGTGAATAATACCATCACCTGGACGTAATGATACACCGCCACGGTTCATGATGAAGTCAGGAAGTGTGTGCTGAGTTTCTACATCGATTGGTTTTGGATAAGCTGCGGTATGACAGAATGATTGCATGACCAAATCTGCAGAAAAGCCTAAACAAGCCAAGTCTTTTAATTCGTCACGGGTCATAGGACCTGTGGTATCTTGCGAACCCACGGTGGTCATTTTTGGTTCACAGTAGGCACCCGGACGAATACCTTCTACGCCACAGGCTTTACCGACCATTTTTTGCGCTAAAGTATAGCCTTTACCGGTGTCTGCAGGTTGTTCTGGTTTTGCAAAAATGTCAGACGCGCCCAAACCTAAATATTCACGGGCTTTGTTGGTCAAGCCACGACCTACAATCAATGGAATACGACCACCGGCACGCACTTCATCGAGGAGCGTTGGTGATTTTAATTCAAAAGTTGCAAGCACTTCGTCAGAATCATGTTTGGTGATTTTGCCGTCATGTGGGTAGATATCAAATACATCACCCATGTTAAGTTTGCTAACATCCACTTCGATAGGTAATGAGCCCGCATCTTCCATCGTGTTGAAGAAAATCGGTGCGATTTTACCACCCAATACAAGACCGCCTGCACGTTTGTTTGGCACGCCTTGGATGTCGTCACCCATCAACCACAATACCGAGTTGGTCGCTGATTTACGGCTTGAACCGGTACCGACCACATCACCCACATATGCCAATGGAATACCGTCTTTTTTCATCTCTTCGATTTGTTTCATCGGACCAATCACGCCGTCTTGGTCTGGCACAATACCTTCACGCGCATTTTTTAGCATCGCTAATGCGTGTAGTGGGATGTCTGGGCGTGACCATGCATCTTGGGCAGGTGACAAATCATCAGTGTTGGTTTCACCGGTGACTTTGAAGGTTTTGTAAGTGGCTTTTTTTGGCACTTCTGGACGGCTGGTGAACCATTCGGCGTTTGCCCAAGATTGTAACACCTCTTTGGCTACTTCATTGCCCGCTTCCGCTTTTTCAGTGACATCATTAAAGGCATCAAATACCAGTAAGGTTTTTTTCAGCGCGTCGCCCGCAGCTTTCGCCAATTCTTTGTCGTCTAATGCTTGAATTAATGGTTCAACGTTATAACCACCTTGCATATGACCCAGTAACTCAATCGCTTTTAGTTTTGAAATCAGGGGAGAAGTGGTTTCGCCTTTAACGATGGCTGCTAGAAATGCCGCTTTAACATACGCTGCTTGGTCAACCCCAGGTGGAATACGGTTTTCTAATAAGTCTATAAGTGTCGCTTCTTCACCCGCTGGTGGATTTTTTAATAGTTCAACCAAATCAGCCGTTTGCTGTTCGTTAAGTGGCTGTGGCACAATACCCTGTGCCGCACGATTTTCGACGTGTTTACGATAGTTCTCTAGCATGAATCGTCCTCATAGTCATGTAAGATTATTGTGTTAACCATGCGTCTGCAAGCCCTCTTCACAACACAGTTGAATTTTGAAATGGCTACTAGCCAGCATGGCTTTGGCTAAAAAATTTAACCCTTCTAATATACTTGAAATGTGATGAAATGTTAATGAGAAAATACGTTTTTGTTAACATAGCCATTATTTTTTAAAGAAATAGCCCAATAATTTTTAATAAATGCGTTTGAGCCGATTATCGCTTTTTTACTAGGATGAAAAATAACTTTGGCGCTGTACTTTAAACAACAAAGCTTATCCCAAAATAGTTTAAATTCGTCAGCATAGATTTCTGTTATAATAACCCCCTAAAATCTGCTAAGTGAATTCAAGGATTAATCATAGCAATGACCGACACTGTACAAACTTTTGCCCCTTCAACGCCGCACACCGATAGACCCATCGCTCGTGACAAGCCCAAACGTCCTGAAGTGGGTGAAAAACTACGTGGCCATGATAAAGTTGCCCGTATTCCGATTAAAATCATTCCAACGGTAGAAACCCCAAAAAAACCTGACTGGATTCGCGTCAAACTGTCATCGCCGAGTGAAGTGGCGCGCATCAAGTCAACCTTGCGTGAACAAAAGCTGTATACGGTGTGTGAAGAAGCGGCTTGCCCTAACCTCCCCCAATGTTTTGGTGATGGCACCGCGACCTTTATGATTATGGGAGATATTTGTACCCGTCGCTGCCCATTTTGTGATGTGGCGCATGGTCGCCCCAACGCGCTTGATGAGCTTGAGCCGATTCACACCGCTGAGACCATTGCCGGTTTAGGGTTAAAGTATGCGGTGATTACCTCGGTTGACCGAGATGATTTGCGTGACGGTGGCGCTCAGCATTTTGCCAATGTCATTAAAGAATCTCGTCAGTTAAGCCCTAATTGCCTGATTGAGATTCTAGTCCCTGACTTTCGAGGTCGTGAGCAAGTGGCACTTGATATCTTAAGTGACACAGCGCCTGATGTGTTTAACCACAATATCGAAACCGTGCCACGTTTGTATAAAGCATTTCGCCCAGGGTCAGATTATCAGCACTCATTGCAGCTGTTAAAAGATTACAAAGCGCGTCGCCCTGATATCGTCACCAAATGTGGTTTTATGGTGGGTCTTGGCGAGACCGAAGAAGAGGTTTATGCCTTACTCGATGATTTAAAGGCGCATGATGTTGATTTAATTACCATCGGTCAATATTTGCAGCCAAGCAAATCGCATGCCCCAGTTGATAGATTTGTGCATCCTGATGAATTCGACCGTTATACGGCACACGGTAAAAAATTGGGCTTTGCAAATATCTGGGCAGGTCCGATGGTGCGCTCAAGCTATTTTGCCGATCGTCAATATTATGGTGAGCCTTGCCCGCGCCCTACCCGTGGTGCCAATCCGTTATCAGAAGCGGATATGAAAAAATCAGGCTGTTGATTTGTGAATTTGTGCGTTGATTTAAAGCCGTCATTAGACGGCTTTTTTATGCTACCCTAATTATAAAATAACACTCACAGGAAATTTGAGATGAATAACAACTACACATTCTATCTGCCTAAAGTGACGCCGGTTGCCACCTTGCTAATCGTGCATGGCATGGCAGAGCACCAAGGTCGATATCAGCACTTTGCGCAATTTTTGGCAAATCATGATATTGCGGTGTTGACGTTTGACCATTTAGGTCATGGACAGCAAGCCTATGACAATGGTTGCTTAGGCTATATGGGTAACCCCAATCCTGCTGATTTGATGATTGACCATGTGATGGAGCATGCAGAGTTAATCGCTGAAAAATATCCTGATATTCCCCATTTTATCTTGGGTCACAGTATGGGGTCATTTATCGTTCGCTGTATTTTGCAGCGCTATGGTGAGCGATTTGCGGGCGCAATAATTATGGGCACCTCAGATTTTAATCCGTTGGCAAACTTGTTTGTGCCTGTAACCAAAAACCTGAATCACTTTACCACGCGGCGCACCAATCCGGTATTGGATAAGATTTTAAACCAATTTAATAACTTACCCTTTAGAAAAGAAGCCGATTTACAAGGGTTTAATTGGTTGAATTCAGATCCCAAGCAAGTAAAAGCCTACCTTGATGACAAGCTTTGCGGCTTTCAGTTTACCAACAATGGCTATTTTGCGCTCATGTCGTTGATGCAAACAGGCACCAATAAGCATTGGTATCAACAAGTACCCCGACAGTTACCGCTGCTATTTGTCAGCGGAAAAGATGACCCGGTTGGGCAGATGGGAAAAGGCATTCCGCGTATTGTCAAACGTTTGCAAAAAAATAATTTTGCCTCTGTGAGCGTGCAGCAATATGATGCGATGCGCCATGAAATCTTACTAGAGCCTAATCACCAACAAGTTTATGATGATATTTTGGCTTGGCTCACTCACCATATCAACCAGCTTAAAATCCCTGAGTCTTATTAATGGTTCTGACTGTTCAGTGTTTAAGCAGCGTTTTATAACTGTCATGATGAATAGACTATTAGCCTCGCTTTGACACGCCCGTTGCTTGTTAGAAATATCGATGTGATGTATTGAAAGATTTGAAAAAACAACCATTTAATCTAAAGTTATTCATGGAGTTAAGTTATAGGAAATGTCATTGAGTACAACTGATAAAATTAAAGTGCGTTTAGATAAATGGCTATGGGCAGCAAGGTTTTATAAAACTCGCACCCTAGCCAAGGAAGCGATTGAATCGGGACGGGTCCACCATTTTGGCAATCGCGTGAAGGTTAGTAAAGAAATAGGGGTGGGCGATGAATTGACGATTCGTCAAGGATCAGCCAATCATTACACCCAAAAAACGGTCAAGGTGCTGGCGCTGTCTGAAGTGCGCGGCAATGCCACTGCCGCCAGTGTGCTTTATCAAGAGACCGATGCCAGTATCAGTCAACGAGAATTTTTCACTGAACAAAAAAAACTGGCTAACCTTGCCCGCCCCGATCATCGTCCAAATAAAAAACAGCGTCGTCAGCTAAGCCGTTTTAGGGATATTAACCATTTTGGCAGTGATGAAGAAGGGTTTTAATTGCTTGTTATGGGGTCATAAAAATCGCAATTTTCCCTGTGATATTTCGTTATAATAAGCACTTTATCATTGTACTAGTCATTGCCCTGGCGATGAGCAACTCTGCCGATTATTAACGATATTTTATGACCAATTTTTTTGAACTTAACCCTGTGCAGGCTAATGCTAGCTATGTGGATATTAGCGCATACAATACCATGGCATTAGCCTGTCAAGCCAAACAATTCATTCGTTTAACTCATCTGTCTGATATTGAGCCCACTTTTAAACAACTGGCAGCCCATCAACAAGCGTTTATTGTGCTATCTAATGGTAGTAATATCATTTTGCCCGAAGTGTTGGACGCGGTTGTCCTGTCACCCAGTTTTCAAGGTAAAACTATCCTGTCTGAAGATAGCCAAACGATAACCCTTGAGGTGATGGCTGGCGAGGATTGGCATACGCTAGTAGTAGATACGGTCCATCAAGGTTGGTATGGACTGGAAAATTTGGCGTTAATCCCAAGCTGGGTCGGTGGTAGTCCCGTGCAAAACATCGGTGCGTATGGGGTACAAGCCGAAGATGCGATAGACAGTGTAAAAGCGTTTCACATACCGAGTTTAACGTGGCATCATCTAAGCAACGCTGATTGCGAGTTTAGCTACCGTGACAGCCTGTTTAAACAGCAAGCCGGGCAATGGCTCATTACTAGCGTCATTTTTACCCTCAGTAAAACCGCCAAACCCAATACCCAATATGGGGATGTGGCAAAAGTTGCACAGCACTATGCAAGCCAAGCAGGTCGCGATGAAGTCACACCAGTGGATACCATGAATGCCATCATCGACATTCGTCAAAGTAAACTGCCCGATACCAACGACTTGCCCAATTGTGGCAGCTTTTTTAAAAACCCCATCGTCGCCAAATCCCAAGTTGACCAGTTACTTCAGAGTTATCCCAATCTGGTGCATTATCCTGTCAAAAATGCCCAAGGCAATTTGACTGATTACTGTAAAGTTGCGGCTGGCTGGCTTATTGACCAATCAGGGCTTAAAGGTAAAGGCATTGCCCCGATTTTAACGCATGTAAAACAAGCCCTAGTGTTGACTAACCATGCGCCACAAGTTGCGACGCAACGTGATGTAGCCAAAACTATGCAATTTATACAGGAGACTGTACTTAAGAAATTTGGGATAAAATTGGAAGCTGAACCGGTTTGGATTGAAACTGATGGTAGCATTCGCCAAGCTCATTAATTACCTTGAGCGATTTTTTTCAACCATTAAACGAATTTTGACCGTTGTGGTATTGTTGGGGTGTTTAATCACACTCAGTTTTTTTACACCCCTGTTCTCTACCATTGTATTGTTTATCTTAGATTGCTATCGCCTACCAGAATCGGCGGTGAGCGTCAATCCTGCAACGGCGATTGTGGTATTAGGTGGCGGATTAACCAATAACCAGCAAAATGAGATTGTGATTAACCAATTTACCGAAAGTCGATTGATTAAAGCCAGCCAAGTGTATCAGCAGACTGGCTTACCCATCATCGTCAGTGGTAAGGAGGCGCCATGGATGGCAAAGTGGCTGCAAAAAAAGGGCATTATGTGGGTCGTGGCAGAGAAAAACAGCTTTAACACCTGTCAAAATGCCAAATATACCGCAGAAATGGTCAATGTCAAACAGGTGATTTTGGTGACCGATGCGTATCACATGAACCGCTCAAGGCGGCAGTTTGCCATCAATGGTGTGGCTACTATTCCAAGTATCGCCCCTTTACCAAAGGCAAATGATTGGCAGCATTTTGATCAGAACCTGCAGCATTCAAGACGCGCCTTGTATGAATTGTTGGCATTCGCTCGCGATCTTATCAAACCCCAATACGACTGCCAACCGACCAATAAATGAGCTATTTTTGAATCTCTACATTGGTGTAACCAGCTGACTGTAAGGCAGATTTGGCTTGTTGGGCACGACCGCCACCACGGCTATACACTTTAATGGTGTCTGATTTTGCAATGCCTTGCGCGGTTATTTTGGCAAGTAATTCATTGTATGGAATATTAATGGCACCTGCGGGATGATTCACAGAATACTCCTCTGGGGTACGCACATCAATGACCACTGTCGCCGCGTTTGCTGTTGGCATCAATAACGCACCAACCATGACAGCCGCGCCTAAGGCAAGCAACCGTTTTTTTGAAAGTTTAAGGGAAGGCTTAAAGATTTTAGGCATCAACATCATCATTTCCTTGTAGAATTTTGAGTTTTAAAACCAAGTTAAACCTCAATGTTTAACCCACTATGATTATAGCATTCATTGTTCGCACTCAAATCACTGAGTTGCTTTGATTTGCAACCCATGTGTTTATTTTGTAAGCATACTAAAGGCTATTTGATTGCTGCTATTTAATTGCTACAGCAACGCTGCGACATTTTGCCGCATTTATTTATGTCAAAATAAGCGTATAATGGTTTTTTTAACTTAATTCGTTTGTTTACGCCAAGTAATGGGGATGCCCGATGCAAAGCATGTATTTTTTGATTCCTATTAGTCTAGTGCTATTTGTATTGGGTATTTTTGCCATTTATTACGCCATCAAATCACGCCAATTTGACGATTTGGACAATGAATCTCAGCGGGTCATTTTGGATGACAGACAATTTCGCCGTGAACAATTGGGTCAAAATCCCGCCAAGCCTTCATCTTCTCATCCCCCAAAAATACAAGACCCTACTGACGAGCAAAAATAACGCGTTGGTGTTATCTTTCTTCCTGCTGATTTCTTTCTATTGATTTATCTACGTTTTGCAAAAATTTTTAGACTTTTTTGGAGCATTTTATGACCTGGGCATTATTTTTGGCAGCCTTTAGCATGGGATTGTTCGGCTCACCGCACTGTCTAGGGATGTGCGGTGGCATTGTGACGGCTTTTGGGCTGTCTATGCAGCATGTATCGGACAGCAAAAAAAATGGCTTGATTTTGACGTATCATTTGGGACGCCTCATCAGTTATTCCTTGCTTGGATTGATTGCCGGTTTTGTTGGGGTGGCAATCTTTCAATCCATTATGAGCAACAGTGCGCCAAGAATTGTACTGGGTGCGGTATTGGTGTTGATTGGGCTTGCGATGCTTGGGTTACCGCTGTTTAATCAGTTAGAAAAGTTCGGGATGCGCTTTTGGCAATCGCTTGCCCCGATACGCAAAAAAGTGTTTCCGATTGATAGCTTTGGTAAAGCTTTGTTTGCTGGCTTGCTTTGGGGATTTTTGCCGTGTGGATTGGTGTATGGTGCGCTCATGATGGCGATTGCTGGCAACAACGTCGCTACAGGGGCGGCTCTAATGTTTGTATTTGGGCTAGGTACCATGCCGATGTTGATTGCCACGCAAAAAACTGTGGGGATGCTACAGTCGAGTATTAAAAATTTTCGCCTTCGCCAAATTAATGGGGTGATTATGATGTTGTCTGGACTTGCGGTGATTTTTATCCCGATGATGATGCACCATAGCCACGGTTCACATAATCATGTCAGTCATGCCATGAATGAGACGAGTATGCACCACGATATGTCGACGATGAATCATTCTGCGTCTAATCCTGCTTCTATGCCAGCTTCGACTACCATGCCGACTAGTAGGCCTATGAACCATAATATGAGCCATAACATGAATCACGACATGCACAATATGCAGGATATGAAAGATAAGCACCATGAGATGGCGATGCCTGCCAGTACCAGTCATAATCACTAGTCAGTAATCATTCATTTATATTGCCCAAAAAAAACAAACCTCTTAATCGGTATATTAAGAGGTTATCGGTTGCGAATTTTTACGTTTTACGCTTAACTTGCAGTTTACATTTCTACCGCGTCATCGCCTTCGTCAAGATAGATGATATCGGTTTCATATTCAAACGCTTCATTTAACATATCTAACATTTTTTACTCCTATCCTTCTTTATCCAATGATTATGAATTTTTTATTCATTTTAAGGCTTTTGCCATTTTTTAGTTGTTTACTTACTATTTTACGTTATCAATGCAACTTCATAACGTCATGATATTTAACGTGAGTTTGATGACATTAGCATGAAATTCATGTGACAGGAATATGAATTTACAAAAAATTACTTTTATTGAAGAGTAATCCAGCTACTGTGAAGGTTTGTGGGTGTCGTAAGTAGTTTTAGGCACGCTTTTGAGTCGCTGTTGCTGTTCATCATAGGCTTGTTTTTGAACGCGGTAAATTTCATACACGCATAGTTCTTCGCAGCCGTTGTCGCAACATTCCCAATCTTCGGGATAGGTAGGTTCTTCAATTAGGCGTTCGCCATTGGGTAATTGATTTTCCATCATTTTCTAAATCTTCTTTTTCGCTATAACACGCTTATGATGAGCCAATAAGTATTTATTATCAGGTCATCATCACGCTTTTAAAGATAATTTCTCTATGAGATTTTTCACCGCATCAATCCGTCCTTCTGGCGTGGCAAGGGCTTTGTCATCCATCATTTTTAACCCTGTCGCGCCATTCATTTTAAATTTTTTCGGATTCGACTGAATAAGCCCAATAATGGTAATGGCTTCCACAGGGGTATTGGGCGAAAACTCGAAGGTGACTTGCCGCTCATTGCCATCAATCTTGCTAATCTCCAGCGCTTCAGCCAATAAGCGGATTTGGTGAATGGCAAATAGATTTTTGGTCGGCTCCGGCAAACTGCCAAAACGGTCTAGCATTTCGCTGCGTATACTAATTAGGCTGTCATAGTCTTCGGCATTGGCGATTTTTTTATAAAACAATAGCCGCTGATGGACATCACCCAGATACTCTTCAGGAATGAGTGCCGACAAATGCAGATTAATGTCACTGGTTAGCGATAATGGGGTGTTCAAATCAGGTTGTTTACCTGCTTTGATGGCTTTGGTGGCACGGTTTAGCATATCCATATACAAGTTAAAACCAACCGCTTGCATATTGCCGCTTTGGTTTTTGCCCAGTAGCTCCCCCGCCCCACGAATCTCAAGGTCTTCACTGGCAAGCATAAAGCCTGCCCCCAAGGTATTGGCACGGCTGATGGCATCAAGGCGTTTTTGGGCGTCGCTGGTCAAGCCTTTAATCGAAGGCACAAGCAGATAACAATAGGCTTGGTGGTGACTACGCCCGACGCGGCCGCGCAGTTGGTGAAGCTGGGCGAGCCCAAATTTATCGGCACGGTTGATGATAATGGTGTTGGCATTAGGGATATCAATGCCCGTTTCGATAATGGTGGTACACACCAATACATTGTGTCTTTTGTGGTAAAACGATTGCATGATTTGCTCAAGCTCTCGTTCTTTCATCTGACCGTGCGCCACTGCCACCCGAGATTCGGGCACAAGCTCTCGCACGGTTTCTGCCATCCGCTCAATGCTTGCCACATCGTTATGCAGTAAAAACACCTGTCCGCCACGCAATAATTCACGCAAAATCGCTTCTTTGAGTAAGTTATCAGACTTTTGCATGACAAAGGTTTTAATTGCCAACCGCCTTGCAGGGGGCGTGGCAATAATCGACATGTTTCTCATACCCGATAACGCCATGTTCAGCGTACGTGGAATGGGTGTTGCGGTCATCGATAGTACGTCAACATCCGATTGCATGGCTTTGATACGCTCTTTATCTCGCACGCCAAAACGGTGTTCTTCATCGACAATCATCAGACCTAAGTTGGCAAACTTGACATCTTCTTGCAAAATACGGTGGGTACCGATGACGATATCCACTTGCCCATTTGCCAAATCTGCTAAAATTTTGTCGTGTTGTTTTTTGGTGCCAAAGCGAGACAGGCTTTCAATGCGGATTGGCCAATCGGCAAATCGATCCAAAAAGTTGTCTTCGTGTTGCCCAGCAAGCAGCGTCGTCGGTACTAGCACTGCCACTTGATACCCTGCTTGCACCGCAATAAAAGCAGCACGCATTGCCACTTCGGTTTTACCAAAACCGACATCACCGCACACCAGCCTGTCCATTGGCTTATTTTGCTTCATATCAAACTTAACCGCTTCAATGGCATTGGCTTGGTCGGGCGTTTCTTCAAACGCAAATTGACTGGCAAATAGGTCATACTGGATTTGATCAATTGGGAAGTTAATGCCCACTTTGGCATCACGGCGAGCTTGCACATTTAACAGTTCCGCCGCCACATCATGAATTTGGCTGAGTACCTTGGCTTTGGCTTTATCCCATTTACCGCTACCTATGGTATGAAGCGGTGCGGTTGCCGCGTCGCCACCCGCATAACGGCTGATAAGCTGCAGATTTGCCACAGGCACATACACACTAGCATCATCAGCATAGGTAAGATGGATGAACTCTTGCAGTTGTCTATCAATCTCAAGGGTAATCAAGCCTTGATAACGCCCAATGCCAAAATCAATATGCACCACAGGGTCGCCGATATTAAGCTCACTGACCGATTTAACCAAAAATTCATCAGACACATCGCTTTGGCGACGGCGGCGAGTTTGTAATACCTGCCGTCCAAATAACTGGGTTTCTGAGACAATCGCAAACTTATCGGGGAGTAACGCGCCTCGTTCAATCGGTGCAATGGTCAAGGCAATCGCATTACTATGCGCCTCATCCATGTTTGCAAGAAAATCGGTCAATCCTGAAACACTTTGTAAATTAAAACGTTTTTGCAACAGCTCCGATAAAATCTCCCGGCGACCCGCAGTTTCAGCAACCAATAATATCGGTTTAGCAAACTGCTCGCGAAATACCACCAGTCTTTGCAGTGGCTCAGCAAGTTTATGGTCAACGGTTAAATCAGTGGGGGTGTCAACCATAGCATTAATCGCCCCTACTTTGGTCTCATCGATTGGTTGTTCGCTGGTGATAATGCGGGGATATTGGGCAATTTTTTCGTTAAAGATATGCGCTGCCAGATACAAATCTTGCGGTGCCACAATCGGTTTTTCGATATCGTGCCTGCGGTCATTGTAGCGAGTTTGGATTTGTTGCCAAAAATTTTGGTAAGCCGTGTCTATTTGATTATCGACGATAAACAAGCTATCTTTGGGCAAATAACTAAAAAAATCCGAGCCATTGTGCCAAGTATCCGTGTCAAAGAATAACGGCTGATAATACTCCACCCCCGCGGGTGCAATGCCGTTCATCACATCGTTAAACAGCTCAAAGCGTCTAGCACTGGTATGGGCAAAGGTGCTGGCAAAATTGGCGCGAAACGTTTCTTTACCCTCATCTAAGGGAAATTCTCGCGCGGGTAAAATCTGAAAGCTGGTGATTTTACCGATGGTCTCACCCGATTTTTTTTGACTATTGATAAACTTGACATATTGATGCGGGTCACTGTCTTTTAATTCGTCCAAATCCGCTTGGGTCAGGCTACGCTGGGTTTGTGGGTTAAAAAAACGGATGCTCTCGATCTCATCATCAAATAAATCAATGCGCACTGGGAATGGCTGACCAATGGCAAACAAATCAATCACGCTGCCACGCACAGCAAATTCCCCGGGCTCGAAGACATTATCTACCGCATGATAGCCCGCGGTTGCCAGTTTTCGACGTTCGGTTGCCACATCAAAGGTGTCCCCCACTGACAAATCAAAATGTTGCCCCAATAGCCATGAGGCAGGGGCGACGCGGTGCATTAAGGTCTGCACTGAAATCAGTAAAATACCATCAGTCGGCATATGGGTAAGCAAATGAATCCGCTCAGAGACAATGTCATGGTGCGGTGACAGTTCATCATAGGTGAGCGTTTCCCAATCAGGAAACACATGGGCATCGACCCCACTAAATGCCAACTCTGTTTCAAGCTGATTGAGCTGATTTTGGTCACGGGTGACGACCACTTTAAGTCGGTTTTGCTGACCGCTATCGCTGCTAGTGAGGCTGGCAAGCCATAGGGCTTGCGTCATGCCTTGTAAGTTGCCCAGCCATTTTTTATCATGTTTAGCATTGTCAAACAACGATTGGTTAAGGCGAAAGGAAAGATGAGACAGTGGGTGCGTAGCATTCGTCATTGTTATCGGTCTTTTGGTTATAAGTCTTTTGAGTTAAAAAGGCAAAAAAGAATGACGTTATTGTGGGGGTTTTTGCGGCTGATTTAAAGCAAAAAATCGGCCAAATTTAGCGGATGTTGTATTACACCTTAAAGGCTTTTAACATGGCGTATTGTCGATATAGCAAAGTTCATAAACCACTGCTAATCACGGCGATTTTAAACAGATTTTTCATCATAATATCCCTAGTCGATTAGTGATTTTTGACTAAGAATGATACCGTTATTATCCGCATACACATACATGCCAGAGTTGATAGTTAGACCGCCAAAGCTGATTTCGATATCCGTCTCGCCCACACCTTTGCGATTGGATTTTCGGGGGATAGCGCCGAGCGCGTGTACGCCTATTGGCATTTTGCCCATATCATCCACATCTCGCACACAGCCATACACAATCACGCCAGCCCAGCCATTATCAACGCCGCTTTGTGCAATCATATCGCCCAGCAAAGCACAGCGCATTGACGCCCCACCGTCTACCACCAAAACCTTGCCATTGCCTTTCTCATCTTTGCCATGCGTGGCTAACAGCTCTTTAACTCGGCTATTGTCTTCAAAGCATTTGACAGTTACCACTTCACCGCCAAATTTTGTGTTACCGCCATAGCTAAAAAAGCGTTTGCCTTCCATGTTGGGTGCACAAACCTGACATTCTGGATTATCATCTAATAAATCGCAGGTAATAAAATTTTGTAACGTCATGTCGCTCATCATCGTTCCTTAAGTCAATCGTTTTTTTGGGAAGGTTAGTTTCTAAACCGCGTCATCGCTAGCATTTCACCATTACTGATAACTTGGGTTTTTTTGCCGGTATCGACGCGATTAGCACATTTTTCATAAGTATGTTTGATATGCCAATTGTTACTCACCAGCGCCATTGCCATCGCCACCCTATCGGCTTCTATGGGACGGACAGGCAGTTTTTTAGGCACAATAGGTTTGATGAGTTTATACGCCGTCTGCGCGATGGTTTCAAGTTTACGATCATCGTGTTTGCCAAGCAGCAAAGAGGGACGAAAAATTGCCAATTCTTGAAAGCCTAAATTGCCAATCGCCGTCTCAAGCTCACCTTTGACACGGTTATAAAAAAAGCGACTGTCAGCATTGGCGCCCATCGCCGATAACAAAAAAAACCGCTCTACGCCTTTTTGTTTGCAAGCTTTGGCAAATGCTACATTATAGGTAAAATCAATTTGCCGAAAGGCGGCTTCACTACCCGCTTCCTTAATGGTGGTACCCAGACAGCTAAAAGCATCGGTGTCTTTACCAATCGACAGCGCAGACACAAATTCATGCATTTGATTAAAATCTTTGAGCTGGTAAAAATGCATCGAATCACTCAACCCTTTTGGCTGAGAGCGCGCAATGATAATGACTTTTTGATAAAGACTACCAAGCTGGGTCAATAGTGAATTGCCTACCAAGCCGGTTGCACCGATGATTAATGCTGTGCGCTGCATAAAACAATGACCTCAATATGAATATTTTTATGAGTTATTAATGTCATTTTATTTAATCACAGATAATCAAAACTTTCACCTACAAATACGTTTTTTTCAGCGTTGGTGGGCATTGCCCGCTGGTTTTTTCACCAATAGACGAAATACGCTGAATAATCTGCCGAATAAGTTGTTATTGTAGCGTGAGTTTGCTAAAATAGCGGGCTTTAAATCCGCTTGATATCGTTAATTGTGTTTCCGTGTCTAGTGATTCAAGGATTCAAGCAACCCTAACTACCCGTGTCTGTAATAAGCGAATGGCTGCTCACTTACTAACAGATCGATTTATATTGCAAATCCAAGGAGATTTACGTGGCAAATTCTGCACAAGCTCGCAAACGCGCTCGTCAAAACGTTAAACGTCGTCAATTAAAAGCATCACAACGTTCTATGGTTCGTACTTTCATCAAACATGTGGTAAAAGCCGTTGAAGATAAAAACTACGAAGCAGCGACTGAAGCTTACAAAAAAGCAGTTCCAGTGATTGACCGTATTGCTGACAAAGGCGTGATTCACAAAAACAAAGCAGCACGTCATAAAAGCCGCTTAAACAAAGCAATTAAAGCCCTTAAAACTGCTTAATTGTTTGTTTAAAACTAAAAAAGCCAATTCACATTGAATTGGCTTTTTTAATGCGCTTGATTTAGCTATAAAATTGATTTAATTATAAAAAAAGCTGAAATCGAAATTTCAGCTTTTTTTATTTAGCTTACCTAAAGCCCAATGGTGCGTTTAATTATGCTTTTAATTCAGCTAGGACTTGCTCACTCACTTTATCAATGGCTTGTGTACCATCAAATTTGGCATAGCGTGGCGCGTTTTGACCTGATTTTGCCAAGTCTTGATAAAAACCAACCAAAGCTTCTGTTTGGTTATGATAAGTCGCTAAACGATCGCGGATGGTATCTTCTTTATCATCCTCACGCTGAACCAAGTCTTCACCGGTTTCGTCATCTTTACCTTCCACTTTGGGTGGATTGTAGACCACATGGTACACGCGACCTGAAGCAGGATGAGAACGACGACCCGACAAACGAGAAACGATGTCTTCATCAGGTACTGCAATTTCTACCACGTTATCGATGTGCACGCCTGCATCGGCTAACGCTTGCGCTTGTGGAATGGTACGGGGAAAGCCATCAAAAATACAACCATTGGCGCAATCTGGCTGCGCAATACGGGCTTTAACTAGGTTGATAATTAAATCATCTGAGACAAGTCCACCGGCATCCATGATACTTTTGGCTTGTTTGCCAAGCTCAGTACCTTCTTTGATAGCGGCACGTAGCATATCACCTGTTGAGATTTGTGGAATATTAAATTCCTTGGTGATGATTTGTGCTTGGGTACCTTTACCAGCGCCAGGTGGCCCTAAAAGAATAATACGCTTCATAAACCTATTCCTTAAGTCGAAATTATTAAAATCGCCCTATCTCATTACTGCAATCGCAAAAAAGACCCACAAATGGTGTGTTCGAATAACTAACAGTTTTGAAATACTGGGTTAACAATACTCGTTAACCACTAAAATCTCAAGCAATTTTTGCAAAATAATTTAAATTGATAGGGGTATTAAAAATAAAAATGTGGCAAGATTTAACTCATCACCTATTCAATTAAGCCCCTATTCAAATAAGTAAGTTTTCATAACTATTTAAGGCACGATTTTATCAATCAATACCGTTGTCGAGTCAGCCGTTTTCTCTAGCGGTACGGGGTTACTGGTCAAGTCACCGCTTTGCGGCATGGCGTCACCTGAAGCACTAACTCGGGCAGTAATCACCAGTGGCTCATTCGTGCTAATCGCCGAGCTTAAGGTCATCGTCGGCATGATGCTATCGTTATCGCTGATGTTAATTGACATACCATTGATGGTTAAAGTATCTGCTGACAGTTTTTTGGCAGCAACAGGGGGACCACCTGCCATCTTACGCACATTAACAAATAAGCTTTCGCCTTTTTTCACCCTTCCTAATATCTCAGGGGTAACTTTGATATTGACTGTAATCGCCTGTTCGCCTTGGGCTTCACGCTGATTAATAGTCTGCTCAAGTTCAGATAAGCTGCTTAGGGCTTGGGTATGATCGCCAGGACGCGCTTGGATTTCGGTGCGTAGCAGTTCTACCCATTTTCGAGACTGCGCGTAGTTACCCGCTCGCATTTCGCCCATTGCCATCAGCATTTGTGCGCCTTGGTGTTTAGGACTTTTGGCTAGAATATGCTCAACCACTTGGCGAGTTTTGTCATCCATTATCCCGCCTTGGGTAAAAAAGCTAGTTTGCGCGTAGGTGATGGCGACTTTTTCATCATCAGGATTGAGACGATACGCCCTTGCTAAGGCTTCAATCGCTTGCTCGGGTGCTTGCAAAGCTACAAACACTTCAGATAGACGAAACCAACGTAGCGGATCGGTGGCATGATGATGCACGTTGGTTTGCATGGCACTAATGAGTCCCACGCTGTCTTTGGTTGCCCATTCGGGTGGCGTATCGATTTTTGCGGTCAGCAAATCATCCGCGACTTGTCCCAAGCGATTTTGTGCATCCCATAATTGATAGACGGGCGTGCGGTCGCCAATCATCACATAAGCCATCGCAGATAATAGCGGAATCCAGATGATAACTATCAGACGGCTTTTCCAATTGGGGGTAAAATGGCTGGTATCTTGATTGTCACTGATGTCTAGTAATTGACGCTCTAACGCCAGTTTTTGGGTTTGATAAGTCGCCTCATCGATTTGACCCTCGTCAAAATCAGCATCAAGCTCTACCAACCGTTGTTTAAATACTTCAATATTGAGCGTTAGTAGCTGATTATCAGCGCGATTGGCGATGGCGTGATGGTCTTGGGTTTGCAACCAGGGTAACAAAATAAATACCGCAAGCGTGATAGCAAACAGAAGCGCGACAATGATAAAAATAATTAGCGTTGACATTAATTTTCCTTACCCACTGCTTGATTGATTTCACTAGTTTTAGCATTGGCAGCGTTATCATTGGCGTTTAACAAGTCTTGTAATCGCTGTTGTTCGGCGGCTGAGAGTGGCGCATAACCCTCTTCTATGGGATGGGCGATGACAGCGGCACGTTTTGACGAATTACGGTTACGAATAAACCAAGCCAGCATCACAAACACCAACAACACAGGCGGAAAAAACCATAAAATCCAGGTGGATGGGCGCACAGGTGGTTTGTAGCTAATAAAGTCACCGTAGCGCTCATTCATATACTGGCGAATTTCGGTGTCAGAACGACCGTCTTTGACCATATCATAGGTCTTTTGTTTTAAATCTTGCGCAATTGGCGCATCGGAACCTGCCAAGTTTTGGTTTTGACATTTTGGACAACGAAATTCTTCAATCAGCGCACGATACTGGGCTTCTTGGCGCGGGTTATCAAATTGGTAGGTATCAATATTTGCCCAAGCCGACATGGATAACCCTACGACTAGCAACACCATAGCCATCGCCTTGACTATCAAATGAAGAATTTTTGCAAATGTGATACTCATTGGCACACCTCACGGATTTTAGCATCGGCAGCTTGTTCACGTAGCGCAGTCATACAAGGCAATACCTGCTTATTGTAGCGCTCTTCGTTGATTTCACCCAAGATATGCTGGCGCACATTGCCCTTGCCATCAACCACAAACGACTCTGGCACACCCGTCAAACCCAAATCAATGCCAAAATTCCCTTCTTTATCTTGCACATTGAGGGTAAATGGGTCTTCATGGATGTTAAGATAATCGAGCGCGTCTTTGGTTTCATCTTTATAATTGACCCCAACAATCGGTACGCCTGTCTTTGACATCTGCAATAAAAACGGGTGTTCAACTTTACAAGTCACACACCAAGATGCCCATACATTGAGTAAAAATGGCTGTTTGGGTAGCTGCGCTTGGGTAATCATTTGTGATGGGTTACCCAAAGACGGTAAGCTAAAACTTGGCAAAGCGCGATTGAGTGAGGTGTTAGTCACTACCGTGGTATCTTTGCCCAACCGCGTATAAAACAGCGCAATGATAATCAAAAAAAGCACCAAAGGAATTAAAAACCAAAGTTGTCTTTTACGCATTGCCATGAGTACTCTCCTGACCTAACTCACTGTCATTTTTTACTAACACGGTGGCGTTTGCCGCTGCTGTGTTAACCGGTGCCAAATTTCCCGACTTGTCATCACGCATATCAGCAAGTCTCGGCAGTTTACGATAGCGTTTATCAAACATACTTAAAATCGCACCGAGCGCCAGCACGAAACCACCCCACCACACCCAGCGTACGCCAGGTTTGATATAGATACGCACCGCCCATTTAGTGGCATCGGCTTCGCTTTGATTAACCCCTAAAATCGGCTCACCCATTGCCATATAGATATCTCTAAATGGGTTGTACTGGATAGACGCTTCAGTCATGGGCATTTGACTGACCACATAATGGCGTTTTTCTGGATAAAGGGTCGCAACTAGTTGGTTATTTTTACGAACACTGACGACCGCTTGGGTAGCATCGAAGTTTGCGCCGCGAATTTTTTTTAGCTCATCCATGGTGAACTGGTAGCCCTGCACTTCAACCGATTGGTTTTTTTGCATAGCAATGTCTTTTTCAATACTTAAGCTTGTGGTAATGGCAATGCCCATCACGGATAGTAAAATACCCAAATGCGCCAGCTGCATTCCCCAATAGCCCATGTGCAGACGTTTTAGCCCAGCGCCAAACGAGCGCGCGTTACGGGTTTTGTCTTTGATATCAATTACCATCCATACCAATACCCATAGACACAGTGCCGCTGACATAAAGATATTGATATCGATGCTACTGACCAAGAAATAGCTTAAAACCCCGGCTAACACAAAACAGCTGGCTAAAATCGCCAAGCCTGTACCCAAAAATGGACGGGTGTCTTTTTTCCAGCGGCTGACCGGTCCAATGGCTAAAAACAACAACAATAACCAAGTTAACGGCACAAATAACGCATTAAAATAAGGCGCACCAACCGATACTTGACCGAGTTTTAACGCATCAGCCAGCATTGGATAAAGTGTGCCAATCACCACCACGATGGTTGCGACTAATATAATAATGTTATTGATGACCAATAACGTCTCACGAGATTTGAGCTGATAATGGCTTTCTTGGGTCAAACGCCAACCGCGCCACGCAAACATCGCCAGCCCGCCACCGATGACCACGCCCAAAATCACTAGGATAAACAGACCGCGGGTGGGGTCTGCGGCAAATGAGTGAACCGAGGTAATGACCCCTGAGCGCACCAAAAACGTACCCAATAAACTCAAGGCAAAGCTGAAAATCGCCAACATAATCGTCCAGGCTTTGAACACGCCGCGCTTTTCGTTAACTGCCAATGAGTGTAATAATGCCAACCCACCGAGCCAAGGCATAAAGGACGCGTTTTCCACAGGGTCCCAGAACCACCAGCCGCCCCAGCCAAGCTCGTTGTATGCCCACATTGAGCCAAACACGATGCCCAGTGTCAAACAGCACCAAGCCGCTAGTGTCCAAGGACGCGACCAACGCGTCCACACCGCATCTAACCGACCTGCCCATAAAGCTGCCATGGCAAAAGCAAACGGTACCACCGCGCCCACATAGCCCATATACAGCATCGGCGGGTGAAAAATTAATCCGGGGTCTTGCAGTAGTGGATTCAAATCTTTGCCATCCACGGGGATAGCAGGTAGACTGCGATTAAAGGGTGACGACACAAAAATCACCATGCTTAGCATCATCATTTGCACAAAGGCTATCACCACCAACACGCGTGAGCGCATGGCAAGCGGCAAGCTTCGACTAAAAACAGCCACCGCCGCGCCCCAAGCCGCCAAAATGGTGACCCACAGTAACAGTGAGCCTTCATGCCCGCCCCACGTGGCGGATAAGCGATAGTACCAAGGCAGCAGTGAATTTGACTGATTGGCGACATAAATCAACGTAAAATCATTGGCATAAAACCCATACATCAGGCACAAAAATGACGTACCGGTTGCCAAAAACTGGGCAATGGCAAGACTTCCCGCCAGTCGTTGCCAAGCAGGTTGGTGTTTGAACACCCCCACTGCCGGTAAAATAACCTGTAAAATGGCAATCACCAAGGCTGAAATAAGCGCGAAATAGCCCAATTCAGTAATTAACATACCCACTGCTCCTATCGCTGTAGTGGTTATCACACTGTAGAATTTTCACCAAAAAAATGGGTCAAATTAATAAAACACCAATATCAAATGTATCCATCCCGCCAAAAACCCTGTCACACCGCCCAAAATAATCAGTGTTAATTCATCTTCACGAAAGGCAGGGCGCAACAGATTTTGAAATTCATTGGGCGTCAATGCGCGAATACGGTCTCGAAACAGCCCAAATATTTTTTCTGCGCGGCTAAGATTAAGCTCAGGATTACTCATCGGCACCATGGTCGCTGCAATTGACTTATCAATAATCACGTGTCTGAGCTGACCAAATTCTTTACGACCCAAACCAAATTTCAAGCTCGTTTGAATCACCTGTGATTCCAATATTGGGTTTAGATGTTTTTTAATCAGCTCACGCGTTTGCATCGCACGGCTGCCATACATCATTTCATACATGATGTTTTTGAGCGTGACCAAATCTTTGACCACAATCTCAGCAAACACCTCAGAGACCTCAGGCTGGCGTTTCATGAAACCACCTTGCCAGTTAAATTGTCCCATGTGTGGTTTTTCAAAGCGAATAAACGGGAATGATTTGCTAAAACTAAAAAATTTGGGATAGCGATAATAATGCGGCTCAATCGGATTAAATACCATCCAGATGGCAATCCAGTTGGTCAACAGCCCCCAAATCGCCGCAAAAAACGGCACCGTCCAGTGCTGCGGCACAAACCAAAAAATCGCCATCTGCAAAATACCAAATACAAACCCAATCAGCGCACTGATATGCCAAATAAAATTAATCTCTTTTTGACCTACCTTCAAAAACATCCGCACCATCAGCGCACGGTCGCTTTCCATCTTGTTGACAATCATCTCGCGCATATCAACCAAGTTTTCGACATTGTAGGTCAAGTCGAGCACCAGATTTTTCATGATAGCTGGCAATTGCTCGTGTCCATACGCATAGATACGGCGTTTGACAGCAAAAGGCAGATTCGCCCATAGCGTTGCCGAGCGCTCATTCATGATTTCATCAATCAGCAAATCCAAGTTTTGGTTCATGGTTTGGCTGATAAAATCTGCCACTTCTTCAGGGTGCATGGCTTGGAAAAACTCATCAAGCGAGCCAAGCTTGGATAAAGTTTGGTCAACGATAATCCCCGATATTTTACCCGCTTTGCGTGGCACAATGCCCTGCCAGCCGATACCACCGCCTGGGAAACCTTGAATCTTAATGCCCCAAAAATGAATGGGATAAAATAGCATCTTGAGCGCCATCCATACATGCGCCCAAGTCACGACTGCTGTCACAAATGGAATGGTCAGCATGGCGAAAAATTGCGGATGGGTTGCAAGCTTGTGCCAAATTTCTGCAAACATATCAAAAAAGCTCACATGGTGAAAAAGCTAAAATCAAAGGACAATAAAACCGAGATGACATTATAAGGTTTGCTTGAAAACGTCTATAATATAAGTGAGTTAATAGGGGTGCGTTCAAACTGCTAGATTTTAGCACAGAAAGATATATTTTGCCTGAAGAAGTTGTATTTTTAGCGGTTTTGCGTCCCTATGTTATCATCCATATTGCCGTCAATGCGGTTATCATAATTTGATACATTTGTTTTGACAGCAGCCGTTAGTTATTTGCGATTTTGACAGGATTTGGGCATGCTTATTTGCCACATTTTATGCTAGTATATCGCTCTTAAATTTGATTTTAGCCATCAGACTTAAGCCACCCATATAGGAGCTTAGTAGCTGGGTGATATCCCTATATTTGCATTAAGCTAAACGTTCATCGCACCGCGACCCTTTTTAAAACCGTTCTAATTGCTGTTACCCGCTTATGAAACCACCCCATTCTTCAGATATGCAACGTGAAAATCTCATCTTTCGCCGCCGGGTAATTTTGGCATCGGTGTTTGTTTTTTTGGGCTTGGTTGGCTTGATTGTACGCTATGCTTATCTACAAATTTATACCCACGACCAGTACGTCACCCAGTCTGACAATAATCGTATCAAGCTAATTTCTGCGCCGCCCAGTCGCGGCTATATTTATGACCGTAACGGCGTGATTTTGGCAGATAACCAGCCTGTTTTTACCGCTGTTATCAGTCCGGATGAAATTGACAATCTTGACAATACCTTGGCACTACTCACCCCGATTTTTCAGTTGACACCTGAAGAAATCAGTGAAGCTTCAAAAGCCCTTAAAAAAAGTAAAAACGAACCTGTTACCATTAAAATTGGACTTACCGAACAGCAAGTTGCCCAGTTTAGTGAACGTAAACCGTTTTTTAAAGGGGTGACGATTCAAAGTAAACTTACGCGCACCTATCCCTACAGTGATTTGTTTGCCCATGTGATTGGCTATGTTGGGCGTATCAGCGACAATGATAGTAAAAAGCTGGATAAGAAACTGTATGCAGGCACCGATTTGATAGGTAAAACAGGGATTGAAAAATATTACGAGCCGCTGCTACTAGGCAAACCCGGTTATCAATCAATTGAAACCAATGCTTATGGGGATATCATCAAAAAACTCGATACCAAACCGCCCATTCCCGGCAATGATATTTATCTAAGCCTTGATTATGGCTTGCAAAAGGTGGTGAGTGATGAACTTGCTGGAAAAAGAGCGGCTTTGGTAGCAATGGATCCTAACACAGGCGAGATACTTGCATTTGTTAGTAACCCAAGCTTTGACCCAAACCCCTTTATCTCAGGGATAAGCGCCAAGGAATACAAGGCGCTGCAACAAGACCCCGACATGCCACTGTACAATCGCGCCTTGCAAGGTCAATACCCGCCCGCCTCAACCATTAAGCCTTTTGCTGGGCTTGGTCTGTTAGATGCTGGTATCATGACTTGGGACAGTACGATATATGACCCTGGGTATTTTAGTATTCCAGGTAATAAGCACAAATTTAGGGACTGGAAAAAATCGGGTCATGGCACGGTTAACTTAACCAAATCGATTACCCAATCCGTTGACACCTATTACTACAAGAATACCTATGAGTTAGGTATTGATAGAATGCATGACTGGATGACGCGGTTCAACTTTGGTAAAAAAACAGGGATTGATTTACCGGGAGAAAAAACCGGTGTCTACCCTTCAACGGCATGGAAGATGAAAACCTATAAAAAGCTTTGGTTACCAGGCGAAACTGTCTCTGCCAGTATCGGTCAAGGTTATTTTTTGGCGACCCCTTTACAAGTTGCGAATGCAACTGCCATTTTAGCAAATGCAGGAAATCACTTGACGCCCCATCTATTGAGCAAAACCACGGGGGCGGTTAAATATTCACTTGCCAATAAACCAGACGGTAAAATTCCCTTTAGAGGCACTGAGCAAGATTGGCTCAACATGCAGACTGCCATGGAATTAACGGTAAAATCGGGTACCGCGAAAGGGGTGTATACCGATCGTTACCGTTTGGCGGGTAAAACAGGTACTGCGCAAGTTAAATCGATTGCTCAAGGCAAGCGTTATAACGAGGCAGCACTGAGTGAGCGTCACCGTGACCATGGCTGGTTCATAGCATTTGCACCTGTTGATAACCCACAAATAGCGGTGGCTGTGATAGTTGAAAATGGACGTGGGGGTAGCAAGGTGGCACCCATTGCTCGAAAAGCGATTGATTATTGGTTACTTACGCGTCATAACAATCCAATCACGCCCCCCTCGCCTGAACAACTTGCCAAAATCAATGCGGAGAAACAACAACTACGACTGCAGCGCCAAGAAGCAATTTTATCAGGTAAACCTATTGTCTCAAAACCCAATACCGCCAAACTCACCGCAGTGGGTGGCGCTGACTGACGTAATGTAGATGCCAAATTATGACTTCCAAATTATGATGTCCAAACTATGATATCCAAACTTAGCAAACGACCCAATAAAGCTAGCAAATCCCCACCAGTTTCTCACGTGCGTATCATCGGCGGGGAGTATCGTCGGCGTTTGGTGGCGTTTATTGATGCCGATGGGTTGCGACCGACCCCTGACCGTGTCCGAGAGACAGTATTCAACTGGCTTGCCGATGATTTAGTCAATGCCAAGGTACTAGATTGCTGTGCTGGTAGTGGGGTGCTCGGTTTTGAAGCCTTGTCGCGAGGTGCCAAACAGTTAACTTCTATCGAGCCTAACCATGAGCAATGTAGGCACATCAAAGCCACCCAAGTCCTGTTAGGTATTGATGATACAAAAATTGTGACAATGGCAGCTACGATACAATACGCGTTGCCGCAACTGGCAAACACCGAGCCGTTTGATGTAGTGTTTATCGACCCGCCTTATCAACTAGCGTTATGGGGGACAATTTTGCATGGCTTAATAAACCATCAGTTAGTTCATCCGCAGACATTACTGTATATCGAAAGCGATCAAGATCACACACAGTTGTTGGAATCATTCACCGCATCACTTGAGCCACTCAAATATAAAAAAATGGGGCAAATTTTTGCCGGCATTTATCAGCTCAAAGCGCTTTAATTCAAAGCATTTCAATTCAAAACCCTTGAACTTAGGCATTAAAAAACCGACTGGGTTGACCGAGTCGGCAAATATAATAACCATTCACGCCCAATAGCAAACCCACTATTAGCTCTTAAAACATACACCCACTTGTACGGCAGAGGCTGACGGACAAAAATATTTTGATGACTGTCCTTTTAAGTTGTTAGCTTCATACAGATAGCTGACCCCCACCACCATCAAAAATGTCAACACGAGCGATAACATAATCACCAGCACAACACTATGAATGTTGATTTTGGAGTGATGGCGCGTCATTTCTACACTATCATCGGTATCGTTAGTATCGTTAGTATCGTTCACTTGATGGATCATAATTTGTATCCTAAAAATTTGAAATTTAACTGTTTAAATTTCATTGTGTTACTTAGCAACTATCCATATACGACATAGACTAAAAACTATGCGTGGTAGTGCTACAAAAGCAATTTACAAAGGTAATCAAACATTACATTTATCTTATAGTGATTACATTCTACACTGTATTTGTTACTAAATTATAACAATAATAAAAAATTACACAATTGTTTTATCAGAAAAATTCCTATTTGGTCATTTTTTGCGATAAATGGTATAGTGTCATCAAACTTTTGAAAAAATATTCATCCAAACTGGTTAATAATCAATTATCTAGCTAGAATCAATTAGCTAGTTAGTTAATCCCATCCACCCCATTTTTCTGTAAGACTGAAAATAATAATGAAAAAAAATACCCACAAGCAATGGCAAGCGCTGTTATCTGCCAAACCTATCTATCATAGCAATCAGTTCACCCAATCCAAGACGTCAAGGACGGCATTTCATAAGGACTATGACAGGCTGGTTTTTTCGCAATCTTTTCGCCAATTGAATCAAAAAACCCAAGTGCATCCGTTAACCCATGAGATGGGTATTCATACCCGCTTAACCCATTCGCTTGAAGTGTCTTGTATTGGTCGCTCGCTAGGGATGATGAGCGCGGAGAAACTCGGTAATGACTTGCCAAGCGGCTTTACGATTTCGGACATGGGAGTCATTGTGCAGGCAGCTTGTTTGGCACATGACATCGGTAATCCCCCATTTGGGCATGCAGGTGAGCAGGCGATTCGAGATTGGTTTTTTCAGCCTGCCCAGCGCCAGTATCTAACGCGGCTTACCCCACGCCAGCAAATAGATTTATTAGCGTATGAAGGCAATGCGCAAGGTTTTCGACTGCTGACCCGTAACGAGCATCATCCCGATGAAGGTGGCATGCGCTTGACAGCGGCGACGCTGGGCGCTTTTATGAAATACCCTTATCTTTCCACCCCTATCAATTCAGTCAGTGACAGTGACTTACTGCCCTCGCCCTTAACGCTCAAGAAATTTGGCTGTTTTGAAAGTGAAGCGCCGTTTTTGCATGATTTGGCAGAGCAGCTGCAATTACCCAAAACCCAAAGGGGTTATGCGCGGCATCCATTGGCTTATTTGCTAGAAGCCGCCGATGACATTTGTTATGCACTGATTGATTTGGAAGATGGGATTTTACTGGGTATGTTAGAGTATCATGAAGTTGAACCACTGCTGCTCAAACTCGTCGGTAAACCGCTTGGCGTACCGCCTGAAGTCACAACCAATGCCCCTATCACCCAAAAATTAGCCGCGCTACGGGGTCGAGCAATGCGGCGATTGGTGGACAAAGTTACTGATGCCTTTGTTGCCAACCAAGCCGCCTTATTGGCAGGTGAGCTGACGGGCAGCTTATTTGACTACTGCCCCAATAACGTACGCAGTAGTATCAATGAAGCCAAAAGCCTAGCCAATACCCGTATTTTTCAACATCCAAGCAAAGTACGCGTTGAAATCATGTCAAACCGCTGTTTACATACGCTACTTGATGCGTTTATGCCGCTGGCGTTGAAGGGTGATTCCACAGACAGTATTTCTCAGTTTGAGCAATTACGCCTGCTTAATCTATTAAATGCCCATTTAAGCAATGTTAGTCGGCAGTTAGGCGATGATGTTTATCAAAATATCTTGTGTATTTTAGACATGCTGACTGGCATGAATGATCATGAAGCCTATCGGCTCGCGCAAGCGTTAAAGGGCAATTGGTCGGTGAATATTTAAACCTCATCGCTGAGCATCAATCGTCAACGATTGTATATTTGGCGTTTTCGGCTTAGAATATTTTTCCTTATTTAACCCGCTGATTGGATACCTAATGACTAGCCGTGACTTGCAAAAACGCCAAACCCGTCAAGCCTTTTTTCAATCGGTGCTTCAGTTATCGAGGTCGGGGCATGCGTTTTCGTCGATTTCACTTCGCCAGATTAGCCGCGAAGTGGGCGTAGTGCCGACGGCTTTTTATCGCCATTTTCAGGATATCGATGAGCTTGGCACCTGCTTAGTCAATGAAGAACTCGGTCACACGCTGCAAAGTCTGCGCGATCATTTGCAGCTCGGTCGCACCCGAACGCATGAAGGGCAAATTGCCTCAAGCGTGCGTTTCTTTTTGGAAAGTGTGGAGCACGCGTCATTGCACTGGCACTTTATTGTCTCTGAACGCTATGGTGGCAACCAAGCTGTGCAACAAGCACTCGATGAACAAATCAGCTTGTTTGCGCAAATCATGACCGATGATTTGGCCATGCAGCCTGCCTTTGGACATTTAAATCAAGAAGTGCGCCTGCTGATTGCGGATATGGGCGTGAATATGTATTTTTCTTGGGTGTATCAATGGCTCAAATTTGACCCCACCGAGGTACAGGGTAAACAAGAGTATCTCAATCGCTGTATCAAACAGGCGCAAGTGCTGTTTTATGGTGTCCGTAATTGGTGTCCTTAACAAAAACTTAAGCTAAAAAACAGTAAAACCAACAGACAGTGAAACCAAAAAAAGGCTGAGCATTGACTCAGCCTTTTTTATTACTATTTATTAACCCGTTAATAGCGCCAGTTATAAATCAAATCGACAGAGTTATTGATGGCAGATTTAGCCTCAATGTACAAACGTCTTGTTAATTGATAACGCATACTAAGCTCAGGCTGCGAGGTGAACACGCCTACCCCATACCGTATAAACAAGTCTGGTGTGATATACCCTGTTAGACTGACCAAAGTATCATTGCCCGAGCCATTGGCATCTAACGTTAAACGCTGCAACCCAAACGCCCGACCAATTTGGTTGGTAAATTTGCGCGTCCCGCTTAAGCCATAACTTAACCCTGCTGCGGCAATGGTATTGTTGACGCGGTTTCTAAAGTCTTGTTCGTTGGTATTTTGACCTGAATTGTTATTTAGGCTACCCGTCACCAACGCATTCATCGCCTGCTGTTCACTGAGTCCGCCATTATTGAACACGGTAATACTTGGCGCACTGGCACTGCCTTTGACTTTGACACCCACTTGTACGCCTTGCACGTCTTTTACTGCCTCTACGTTTAGCAGTGGTTTCATCACTTCACCATTGAACCGTACTTGCGCAAAGTTTAGAGTCAAGCTTTGACCAAATACTTCGACTTTTGAGCGGCGTGATACTTGCACCACCCCTTCTGCTTTCATGGTGCCTTGACCGCGCTGGGTGATATGCAGCGCACCCGCCAATGGTAAGCGTGCCCCAAAACCTTGGAAGCTGACGCGATCGCCGAGATCTACACCTACATCCGCGTTGATATTCCAAGGTTGGGTGACTTTTAGTACGTCATCAATCTGCCCCATCAAGCGTCTATCAATCACGTTAACATCTGGGGATTTGCTGACCACATTGCCGGTGGTTTCAGGGGGGCGAATGGTGGCGCGAGGCACATCAATCACACCGACGATATTCACGTAGCGTTGGCTCGGTTTGACAATCACATCAAAAATTGGATTAATAATAGCAGTAATCGCAGGGGGCTGACTCACTTGCAAGTCTTTACCTTGCAACTTCAGCTTGGCTTGCAGCTCACGTGTCCAGTCAACTGTACCGGTAATGGTACCTTGACCATCGCCTGCACTGGCAAAAGACCCATCAATAGAGGCCTGATTGCCTGCCACGTGCGATAACACATTAATCTTATCAAAGCGCATCGGCACGCCTGTGATGCTAAGACCGGCATCTTGTAGCTCAATATCGCCAACAAATTTGGGCTGCATTAATGAACCACTGATTTTACCTGCCACGAGACCGTTACCTGTCAAGCGTTCAAACGATGGGAAGAAAGGTTTAAATACCGCCAAATCAATATCTTGAAAAACAACAGTGCCTGAAATCGGTTTTGACTGTATGTAGGGATTGACGGTGGCGTCCAAATAACCATTGCCCGCGCCATTGGCGGTTTTGATATCTGCGCGAAGTTTTAGCCCTTCTGCGGTTGAACGGGCGATGACACTGATACGCTCATAAGCAATGGTCGTTGGATTTTCTTCAGGGGTTTGTGGGGCGGTACCAAATACCCCGTTATCGGTGAAGAAGCTGGCATTGATACTGGGTCGTTGGTTCTTCTGCCAATGAACGAGTGCGGTGCCGTTGAGTTTACCTGACCAAGCGATATCACGCGGCATCACCACAGAGAAAATTTGGCTATCAATTTGTTGCACGCTGACATCGATATTGCCTTGCCCATTACTCACAACGAGGTTGTTTTTTAGACACAGACTGCCGTTTTGACCCACCATTTGCCAGCAGTGTGCCGCCATTTGTACATTCAGGTTTTGCCAGCCAAATAGCATCTGGGCGGGTTGTAACTGTTGCAGCTTGGCATATTTGGTACCAATTTGTCCATTACCGAGCATACCCGACCACTGTTTTTTGGCAAGATCGATACGACCTTTGAGCGTCGCTTGTACTTGTCCTTTGGTACTATCTGCTTTGACATCCAAGGTGTGATTGTCTTGAGTACCGTTAAAATACAGTTGCAAAGAGCGCAGCGGTTGATTGGCGATGTTGATACCCGTTGCAGTCAATTGCAACTGGCTGGGTGATTTGGCAAGATTGACCAATTTGCCGGTGACTTTGGCATCGAGTACCACAAAGTTTGGCAATGAAATGTTACGCCCGACTAAATCCACATAGATATTAGGCAGTGCTTGGTTGTTATCTTGAGTTAAGACAATACCGCCTTTGGCAATACCTTTTAGCTGCGGCATGAGCTGATTGAGTGTGCTGATATCGACACTGGTCACCAGTTGGTTTTGGTTGCCATTGGCGGTGATACGATTGCTACCCCATTGCACCAGTAGATTATTGGCTTGCAGACTTTCAATAAGACGGCGGATTTGTCCGTATTTTTGACTATTGGCGCTATTTTCAATGACTTGGCGCAGCGTGCTTAGGTCTTTTGGCAAATTCAGTTTTGCCGTCAATTGACCTGTTGCCAATAATGGTTGGTTTTTTAGTCTGCCTTTGAGGTTCATATTGGCGATATGAATGTACTGAGCGCCTGCCCGCCAGTAGCCATCGGTATTGATGGTGCCGGTGATTTGGCTTGGCAAACTTGGCACAAAATAGCTGGCATTAAAATTTTTCATATCGGCATTGATACGCCAGCCGACACCATTGGTCATATCAATGCTACCGTTGGCATTGATATAGCCTTCTTTGCCTTGATGACTAAATTGATTAATTTTGAGCTGCTTGGGTGTGCCTGCAATATCAAATTTAAACGAGCCTGCGGGTACGTTTGGCGCATTGAGGCTACCATCAAATTTGGCGGCGATATAAGATAACTTATTGCCCAGTACATCGGCACGTACTTTGCCCGCGCCTTTTAACGCTAAGTGTTTTTTGCTGTTATTAGCGCCCAATAAATCCCCTGTCATGTCAATTTGGTTGATGATGACATCATGACGGTTCAACAAGGCTTGATTGGCTTGACGGAGCTGTTGCAGGGTGCCACTGGCAACCACATTGCCTGTCAAGTCTTGCAGCGGGATGCTATTTAAAATGCTGTGGGCATTTAAATGGTTGGTTTTGGCATTGATTTGCCAAGCTAACGGCTGATTGCCGCTGGCTAGTTTAATTTTACCATTACCTGCCAAATTACCTGCCACGCCTTGATACAGCAATTGAGTGATGTCAACTATCTGACCTGTTTTGTTGACATTGACTTGATAATTACCGCTTGGGGCTTGATTGAGCTTTAGTATATTGGCATTGACTTGCGCTTGTACACTGCTGGGTCGCTTGCCGTCTGCCGGCTGAAAAATCACCTGCGCTTTGCCATTGGGACTGTTAAGCTCGCCAATGCTCGGTAAATTGTGACGTATCAGCCGTTGCCAATTGGCATCGATAGTATAAGGTTTATGGTTGCCTTTGGCTTGTCGGATATCGGCATTGATAATTTCACCATCATCTTGGCGCAGATTTGCCCGTACTTGCATCGGCAATTTATCGGTTGCCACATCATAGACAATGCCCAGTTTGCCTGTTAAGGTCTCTGGTGCATAGGGAGCGATGTCTTTTGGCAACAACTGACGAATCTTAAAGCCATTACCCGTATTCATCAGGGCAATACGGGTGCGGTCATGCCAATCAATCGTGCCTTGACTCATCAATGTGCCTTGCGCGACTTTAGCGGTGAGGTATTCGATGCTAAGTTTTTGATTGGCAATCACGCCGCGGCCTTGATAATGCCCATTGGGGATATCTTTGGCGGTCAAATCGGTATTGATGCGCAGCTGGATATTATTGGTCACCCCTGTCGCGGTCGCTAAGCCATTTTTTAGATGGATGTTTTGACTGGTGGCATAGGGCAATAACACATCTTTCCATTCAAGTTTGGCATTAAATGGCGCGTTTTTATCCATCGGCTGCGCCGTTACATGCCCAGTAACATCCGATTTATTGTATTTACTTTTTATATCCGCGGTCAAAAATTTCAAACTGCCTGTGGCATGGGTATCAAGCGCATCGACATACACTTTTGACAGTGAATTGATGATGACCAGTCCTGTCACATCCAGCGGATAATCCTGTTGCAGGTCAATTTTGCCTTTGATTTTATCAGCGCTTAATAAATTGTTATACGCCAATTTGCCTTCGCCAACCGTGATTTGGGTATCATACCAAGTAAAATTTTGGATATGCGCTTGTTTAAAATCGATGGGGTCGCGGGTCACTTGCTGATAGCGAACTAAATTTGCTTTTACATCATCTAAGGTTAAGTTAACAGGCAATGCAATGCGTGGGTAATTAAAAGGTTTATTGGAAGGGGGTTTTTTATAGGTGATGACCATGCGATTGATGTTGGCTTCACGCAAATGTACTTCTTTGTTGATGAGGGCGCGCCAGCCAATTTTGACATAAGCTTTATCAACGGTGACTTCAACATAATTTTTTGGCGGTTTACTAGGAATTTTAAGATCGTAAACCCAAATGCCATCGCGAAGATTGCCTTTGCCGTATGTTAGGCTGATACCTGTTTGTTGAACGATGGCATTGATAAGTAACCGTGTACCCCATGGGGTGCCGACGGCATAATAAGCCCCTAATAAAATTGCAATCAAAATAACGACTAACACCATCACAATTTTGGTGACAAAACCCTGCCGATACCAGTGTCGAAGCCAACCCGCCTCTTTTTTTGCTGGGTCTAAATCTTCACCGTTTAGATTTGTAGCGTTTAGTTTAGCGTCTAGGTCATTATCTACCAACGATTTATCGTCAGGCTTGGTGCCATCTTCGGGCAATGAGTCGTTGTTATTATCGTCTTTCATTAATATCGCAAATCAATCGTTGGCTAACTACAAAAACACAGGTTGTATGCGCTGTATATGGGCGGTATATTGGATAAACCTTACATACTAGCAAAGTTTTATCCAAAAATCTTAACTAAAAACTTTGCACAAAATAATGCCGTGGTTTTTAGCCAAACTATTATAGCGGTGAACCGATAAAGAAATGTAAACGCACATCGTTGTTATCGCCTGTCAGACCTTTTGCCACATCGAGTCGTACTAAGCCTATCGGTGATTGCCAGCGGATACCTGTACCGATACTGACCGCCGTTGCATTATCATATTCGCCCGTTGTATCATAAGCATTACCAAAATCAGTAAACACAGCGCCACGAAAGCTCGGTCTAAACTCATAGTTATACTCTGCCGACCCTACCGCTAAGGCATCACCGCCGACTAAGAAATTTTCGCCGCCATAGGTCGGTCCTAAACTATCGGTATTGTAGCCGCGGATACTAGAATCACCGCCTGCAAAAAAGCGTGAACGATAAGGCACATCATAAAAATCACCGCTATATAGATAACCCAAATCCAGTCGTCCGATCACTTGTTGTTTGTTATCTTTGCCAAAGGTATACATCCCCGTACCACCCGCACGTAGAATGGCCATATTGGTGTCACTCAGCGCCCCTTTAGCACCGACTTCAAGCGAATAACGTTGGCTATAACCCCACGTTGGCGTCAGCATATTGTCTGCTACCGTTTTATTGATTGCATAACCCGCTAACAAGGCTTGTTGGGTATAATCCGATGCGTAGTTGTTAAAAGGATAAGGCAAGCTATCAGTGCTATATTTTTCAGGGTCGACGGTCAATTTATCGCCGCGGTAGCGCAGTGAATAGGTACGATTCCAACCACTATCATGATAAATATTGCGGGCGATACTGGCATAGACCGTGTCCGCTTCAAAGGTGTTGACTAGGTCATCAACTTCTTTGTGCTGATAGCCGACTGTGCCTGTCAGCTTATCGTTGAGGGGATGCTTGTAGGGTAAACTGGCATTAAACTCCACCGCTTGATCGACTTTGGATAACGCCACTGATGCCCCAGTCTGCAAGCCACTTCGGTTAACCAAGTTATTTTGGTATTTACCGGTCAAGCGCACGCCTACGTCAGTTTCATAACCCAAACCCACTTGTGCCTCATGGGGCTTGGTGGCATTGAGTACCACATAGGTTGGGATTTGCTTTCTTTCATACACTTGTCGTGGCGTGAGCTTTGGTATGACTTGGTCTTCTCGTGGTTTGATGGGTAAGTCTTTGTCTTTATCGAGTTTTTTTGCCGTTTTACTGACCGCATTGGCAATGACCACCAGCGGATTTTTACTTTTATTTTCAGCCTCGGGTGATAACTCCATATCTTCGGGTGCGGCCAATAAATTTTTGGCTTTTCGGCTGATGGCATTGAGACGTTGTTCGGTCGAATCATCGACCTCAAATTGAATCGGCGCGATATCATTGGGGTCTTGCACCTGATTGACGGTTTTTTGCGTCGTGCTATCGACAGTACCTCCGGATTGAAGTTCAGATGAGCTACTTTGAGCTGAGTTGCTTTGAGCGGAGTTGCTTTGAGATGCGAGACTTTGATCGGTTGAATTGGTAGGTAAAATACCGGCGGATGTATCAGAAGTGTCCGCGGTATTGTCGGCTGTGGTATTACTGCTGTTGGCATTGCTGAGCGTCGCCGCGCCCGATTGTTCAAATGCGATATCGCTTGCTGCTTCGTCCGATGGCATGATGACATCTACATCCACCCCATTAAAATAACGGGTGGCAGTCAAGTTGTTGGTAAATTCGCTGACAAAGGGTTGATAGTAGGCATCACCTTTTTGGTACGTCATTAAGGCTTTGAGCAGCTTTGGCTTTAAAGGCAGTTTGTCGGGGTCATCGGTCAAATTGCCTTGTTTATCAATGCTATATATCTTCACATCATCAAAGTGATAGCGAGTCTTTGTGTCATAAATTAGGTCAACATCGGCGGTATTGTCCGGCAAAATAATATCTACCGAACTATTAAGCCATTTGGCATCGAAGTAACCATTGGTCTGCGCGACGCCTTCAATCGTGGCCTTTGCGGCTTTATAGATACCATGACTGAACACATCCCCTTCTTTGGGCGGAATTTCTTTTTCAATCACAGGATACACCGGCAGCGCGTTATCGCCTTCCCCGCCTTCACCACGGATATCAATGATGCGATTTTGCACGATGACGGGTTTACCGACCTCTAAGCTGACTTGGATATTGTCTTTGCCTAAATGTTTAAAAGCGATTTTAGTGTCATAAAAACCCACCGCCTCTGCCGCATCTTTGGCAATTTGGCGTAATTTGTTTACACTGGCATTAAAATCCGACACCGATTCGACGGTCACTTTTTCCAATGCCGCTTTGATATTGCGCGCAGGCTCAAGTTTGGGATCTGCATTGGCAAAGCTGATATCAATATAGTTTAGCCCTTCGCCGCGACCAATGATTTTGTTCTTCAAACGCGCCACAATGCCTTGCGACTCTGCGGTCACGGTTGAATTGGCTTGTGGGGTGGTCAATGCTGCTGTTTGTTGTTGATAGGCGGGCAAGTAATCATTTGGATTGATGGTGTCGGTGGATTTGATATTACTGGCATCATTGGCGACGCCTTGATTACTAAGATTCTGATTAGCAATATTTTGGTTAGCGATATTTTGATTAGATAAATTGGTTTGCTCGCTCACCTTTTGATTAATCGCGTCGAAATTCTGTTTTTCGGTGGTTAGCTGCTCAGTGATTTGTGCTTGGGATTGTGATTGGGTATTTACGGGTGCAGGCTTGCTATTGTTGATTTGATTGGCAACCGACTGCGGTGTTGCTTGGTCTAATGCCTTACTGTAGCCGACACTAGGTTGGTTTTGTTTCAACGTCGCCACAGGTTGGTTAAAATTATTAAAGTCTGCCAAGGTCTGATTATCGAGTTGTTGACCAATTTTATCTTCAACACGCTGCTGATTGAGTTGATACAGATAAGGCTGAGCAGTGTTGGCATCAGTAGCGATACTGTCTTGCGCAGCTGCCGCAGGCGTGGCATTTTGCATTGCCGTGGTGCCCTTGCTGTCATTGGCAGTGTTCTGCGCTGCGCTGTTAGTAGTTAGCGTGCTATTCGTCGCTGAGCTGTTAGCTGAACTACTAACAGTAGCTGACATTATCGGCGTTTGTGCCCCCCAAGCAGGCACCATACCGACACTAACCAAAGCAATCGCCAAACGTATGGGGGTCAAGCGAAACAGCGAATGGTTTGATACGCTAGACTGGGCGGGGCTTTGACGAGGATTTGACGGACAAGGATTTGATGACAGTGGAGAAATGGCATGAAAAAAACTAAATGGGTTATCGGTCAATGCGGTTGATGGACGATAGGGTAGCAAATTTATTGGTTTCATGATAAAAATCAAATCCTTGAGCGAGCACTAGGCGATTTTAGCATAAACATTTTACTAACCAAACATTTTCGCAACCCTTTGTAAAATATTTGTTAAGATAGTCATCATCAGACATTTCTAGGATTGCTCATGAGTACCCAATTTGCGCTTTTTAAATACAAACGGTTTAGCGCCATGTTTGCCACCCAGTTTTTAGGGGCATTTAATGACAATGTATTTAAGCAAGGTTTGATTTTAGTACTGACCTTTATGGCAGCGGCAAAATTGGGGATGCGTGTTAGTTTGCTCAACAATCTGGCGGCGATGCTATTTGTATTGCCGTTTTTTTTGTTTTCCGCCTTGGCGGGGCAAATTGCTGATAAATATGAAAAATCTTGGCTGACAAGGCTGATTAAAATCCTTGAAATCGTGATTATGGTAGTTGCCGCATTTGGGTTTGTGTTTGAGATTTATCCGCTATTATTTGTTGCGTTATTTTTGATGGGTACCCATTCGACGTTTTTTGGTCCTATTAAATATGCTTATCTACCCCAAGCTATGACCACCGATGAGCTGGTAGGTGCCAATGGGCTGTTTCAAATGGGCACGTCACTGGCTATTTTGACAGGGATGATGCTGGCTGGCGTATTGATGAAGTTAGATAGTCCGCTATTTTGGATATCTGGGGTGACGGTTTTTGTAGCGATTATTGGCTACTTGGCTTCTCGGTTTATTCCCATCATGACTGCCCCACAGCCTGATTTGACCATCGACTGGAATATCTTTCGTACTAGCTGGAAAACCATTGCCAATCTATATCGTTTGCCGATTATGTGGTTTACCATTTTGGGTAATAGTTGGTTTTGGTTTTATGGTGCCACGTTTTTGACCCAAGTACCTGAATTTAGCAAGTCTATTTTGCTAGGCGATGAAAGCGTCGTGATATTTTTATTAACGCTGTTTTCTGTCGGTACGGCGCTCGGCTCACTGCTATGTAAAACGCTGACCAAAAACCAAGTGAGTTTAAAGCTATTGCCCTTTGGGATTGCAGGATTGACGATTTTTGCGATTGACTTGTATTTCACGCTTTCAGCGATGCATTTGCCGCCACTCGCCAATAATGCGCACTATAGTATCGGTATGATTTTTGCCACGCAGGGTGCTATGCGTGTGTTTGTCGATTTGTTTTTATTGGGTTTCTCAGGCGGTATTTATATCGTACCTTTATATGCTTATATGCAAGCTTATTCACCGGAAACCAGCCGTGCTCGCATTATTGGTGCCAACAATATTTTAAATGCCGTATTTATGGTAGGTTCAGCGATTTTTTCGATTGTTTGTTTGACGCTAGTTAACGTGAGCCTGCCGATGCTATTTGCGATTGTCGGGGTGATTAATTTGGTCATGGGTATTTGGTTATTTTTAAAATTAAAAAAATATAGCCCTGCCAAGCCCATTATGATCCATGAATAACACTCTATCGCCCTATTTAATCACTCCGTTAGATATTTAGCACAGATAGCTAGCAATGCTAGGCAACAGATGGATGGCAAACAATGGATAAATAAGGGGTTTTGCGCCATTTTTTCATTTGAGTCCAAAGTGTTGCTATTTGTTATCGTTTGGCAAAGAAACGTTGTTGTTAACTTCAGTTACTTTGTAAGTGGTTAAAAGTTAGTTACTATACCCTGACTTGTTGTAATTTTTTTTGTATCACTTGCTAGGAATGACTGCTATGTTTGCCACTTATAAAACACTGTGCACGCCTAAACTGGTAAAACTCAGTGCGATAGCCTGTACGGCGGTGTTGATGACCGCTTGTGCTTCACAGAAGATCGCGACGGTGGATAAGCGCCCTGTGTATGTACGGGGTGTGCCCAACTATTATATTGTCAGAAACGGCGATACTTTAAGCAAAATCGCTACCACTTATGGACTAGATTATCGCCGGGTTGGCGCGCTCAATGGGCTCGATAGCAACTATACCATTTATCCAGGGCAACGCTTGATTTTAACTTCAGCAAGCAATCCCACTTCTTATCGCCCAACAATCATACGCCCGGTGACGGTCAACCAATCATCCCGCCCGTCTAACCCGACTTATTACCCGCCTAGACAAACCAATAACTCCTCAACCCCGTTACCGATGCCAAACCAAGTCATCGTGCCAACCAGCAGCTTGTCACAAGGTTGGTTACGTCCTACCACTGGCAATCTATTGCGACCGTTTAACCAGCAGACAGGTACGCTAGGTATGTGGTTTGGCGGACAAGCGGGCGCAAATGTTGTCGCCAGCCAGCCAGGTACAGTGCTGTATGTCGGTAGTGATTTGCCAGAATATGGCAAATTGATACTGATTCAGCACAACAGCGACTACATTAGTGCCTATGCGCATTTGGGAAATTTTGCTGTACAAGAGCGCCAAACGGTGCAAGCGGGTCAAACTATCGGTACCGTTGGGACGGACAATAATTTGAATCAACCTGCTGTAGAGTTCCAAATCCGTTATCGTGGTACGCCAGTGAACCCTGCGAGTTATTTAAAATAATCAAGCAGTTATTTAAAATAATTAAATAGCTGGTAAAAGTAGTTAAAAATCTATTTAAAATCATCCCAATAAAAAAGCCAATCTGTGACGATTGGCTTTTTTGTGAGCGTAATTATCGGTGAGGATGATTAGAGGGCAATCGCGGTCGCCATGTTATTGGCATAGTCAATCGCATGATACAGGCTATCGGTACTCGCTTTGCCTGTCCCTGCCAAATCCAGCGCCGTGCCATGATCGACTGAGGTGCGAATATAAGGCAAACCTAAAGTGATATTCACCGTTTCGCCAAACCCATGTGATTTGAGCGGTGCCAGTCCCTGATCGTGATACATGGCGATAATGGCATCGGCAGTGGCGATATACTTTTGGGTAAACAAGGTATCAGCTGGCATTGCTAAACTAATATCGATACCTTGATCGCGATAGTGTTGTAGTACAGGATTGATGATGTCAATTTCTTCTCTGCCGAGATAGCCGCTTTCCCCAGCATGAGGGTTGAGCCCACAGACCAATATTTTTGGGTGAGTGAGACCAAATTTTTGCTGACAATCATGAATGACAATATCGACGGTTTTTGCCACTTCTTCGTGGGAAATCGCATCAGCGACCGCACGCAACGGCAAATGGGTGGTGACTAATGCCACTTTCATCAGGTTATTGGCAAGCATCATCACCACTTTATCCAGACCCGACTGCTGCATAAAAAATTCGGTATGCCCCATAAAATCTGGCAACACAGTCATAATCACCGATTTTTGCAGTGGCGCGGTGACAATGGCAGCGACTTGTTTGCTGATGGCGAGCTTATGCGCCAGTTGCAGCTGTGCGATAACCATTTGTGCGTTGTGCGGATTTAGCTGTCCTGCTACCACAGGTTCTGCTGTTGGCACATCCACCACCAAAATAGTGTCATGCTCTGATGGTTGCGCAATTTGCGGTAAATCTTTTAACTCATGTAACTCATGCATCGCTAATTGTTGAATCACCAACCCGCCTTTTATCGCGCCTTTTTGTTTGAGCTCACTATACCTTTGTTGCAGCGCTTTGATATCTGCCAACACAATGACAGCGCGATTGGGCAGATTTAATTGCTGTCTGTCAGCAAGCAGCAACAGGATATCCATGCCGATGCCCGCAGGTTCGCCCGAGGTAATCACTAAGGGAAGACGTTGCGTGGTCATTTTTATACCTTTTGATAAACACTGATAAAGCTATCAGTTAATATTTTATGAATTCATTATCACATGTGGCGGATTGTTAAATTGATAAAATAGTTTCATGCTCATGAGGTCAAATAAAACTTTGATTCCACGGATGATGGTTAGCGATTACCAATGGCTTGATTAAATGAAATCTAATTATTTGCGTAATGTTAAGTAAGTATTGTATACCCAATGAGTTTGCTATTATTAACTTAATTTAAATCAGTGTATAATAGCACTACACTTTACTGTCAATCCTGTATTTTACTGTTGTTATCAATGGAGTCCTTATGGCTACCTACGAACATATTAACCAAAAAGTTGAAAAAATGTGTCAGCAATCTGAAGATTTTTCAATTCGCGTACCACAAGTCATGCAGCGCCGCATCTATATGATAGCGAAACAAAACCCCCTCAACAATGCCAAAGAAATGAAAGAAATGGAACGTATGGTGACTGAAAAACCCATCGCATTTTTTGAATCTTGGACGCAAATGGCTTGGCAAGCGCTCGTTGCGCAGCAAAATATTGGGCAATTAATGTTTTCAAACTGTATGAAATTAAGCTTGGGTCAACCGATTTCCTTGGAAAACTTCTTTTATGCGGTCAACCAAGAAGCCCTGCATGTATTGGAAAAAGGGATGCACCCTATCTATAGCCGCGTGGCCGCTAATGCCAAACGTTTAAGCTAATTGTTACTTTTTTAAGCCACACCCAATAATTTTTTATTGGGTTTTTTATTTTTAGGGCTTTTGATGTCAAAAAAACTGGTACGCCCAGCGGGACTCGAACCCACGTCGGTCGCTTAGGAGGCAACTGCTCTATCCAGTTAAGCTATAGGCGTAAAGGGCTACTATTTTATCATATTAAATCGTAAATGCTTAGCATCCGCTGATATTTTTAGGCATTTTGTTGCTGATTTTGTAGGTTCGCAGTTTGGCAATTCATAGTATAATAGTGGGCTAAAGATAAACCGCAATAAAGGCAATCCATGGCATTTGTACACTTTGGTATTCACACCGAATTTTCTATCACTGACTCGATTGTACGCATCAAAGCGTTGGTCAAAGCTGCCAAAGCCGATAACCAACTGGCGCTTGCCATTAGCGATTTATCCAACCTGTATGCCACGGTCAAATTCTATAAAGCTTGCTTGGATGCCGGTATCAAGCCGATTATTGGCTCTGAAGTCTGGCTTGAAAATGATAGTACGACGGTAACGCTACTTGCCAGCAACCAAATCGGCTACAAGAATTTGACCAATATCGTGTCAAAAGGCTTTGTTGATGGTCAAGTAATGGGCAAACCGATTATTCAGCGTGACTGGATTTTTGAGCGCAGTGAAGGGGTGATTGTGCTGTTCACCGAAAAATCAGACGTCGGTCAAGCCATGTTATCAGCTCACCCAGAAAAAGCCGATAGCCTACTACAACAATGGCAAACCATATTTGCCGATCGTGTCTATTTTGCCATTAAACGCACCAAGCGCGCCAACGAAGACCGTTTTATCGAGCAAGCCATTCGCATGTCCAATGCCTTTGATGTGCCTATCATTGCCCATAATGACGTGCGTTTTTTAACAGAAGATGATTTTGAAGCGCATGAAGCACGGGTGTGTATCGCCAATTCGCAAGTGCTTGCCGACCCCAATCGCCCACGTGATTATTCCTCTGAGCAATATTTAAAAACCCAAGATGAGATGACTGCCCTGTTTAGTGACATGCCAGAGGTGATTGACAACACCTTGGATTTGGCAAAACGCTGTAACGTCATTATTCACATGGGTCATCATGATTTACCCGAATTCCCCATTCCCGAAGGCGATACCATTGAAACTTTTTTCCGGCGCACTGCCCAAGAAGGTCTAGAAAAACGCCTTGAGAAACTCTACCCCATCGAAAAACGCGACGATAGCTGGGCAGAAAAACGCAAGCCGTATGATGCGCGTTTGGAGTTTGAACTCACGACGATTTTGAATATGGGTTTCCCCGGTTATTTCTTAATCGTGATGGACTTTATCCGCTGGTCAAAAGCCAATGATGTGCCTGTAGGTCCTGGTCGTGGCTCAGGCGCGGGGTCGTTAGTGGCGTATTCGCTCAATATCACTGACTTAGACCCGCTAGAATATGACCTACTGTTTGAACGGTTTTTGAACCCTGAGCGGGTATCCATGCCAGACTTTGACGTCGATTTTTGTATCGAAGGTCGCGACCGCGTCATTGATTATGTGGCGCAAAAATACGGACGAGAAGCGGTATCCCAAATCATCACCTTTGGTACGATGGCGGCAAAAGCGGTGGTGCGTGATGTCGCGCGCGTTCAAGGTAAATCGTATGGTCTTGCTGATAAAATTTCCAAACTCATCCCCAAAACCCCAGGTATTTCGCTGGCTGAAGCGGTTGAAGCCGAACCACCGCTCAAAGATTTGCTTAACAATCCTGACAACATGGATTATGAAGATGCCAATGAGATTTGGGAAATGGCGGTACGGCTCGAAGGGATTACCCGAGGCGTTGGTAAACATGCAGGGGGCGTACTTATCGCGCCGACCAAAATCACCGACTATAGCGCCATCTATTGTGATGAAGAGGGTCATCCCGTCAGTCAGTTTGATAAAGACGATGTGGAAGCAGTTGGCTTGGTAAAATTTGACTTTTTGGGTCTGCGCAATTTAACGGTAATTAATGCGGCGGTTAAAAATATCAATGCACGCCGCGCTAAAGAGCAACAGCCACCGCTTGATCTTGAGACTTTACCCTTAGACGATAAACCCACCTACACGCTGTTACAAGATGCCCATACCACCGCTGTGTTCCAGCTTGAAAGTACCGGCATGAAAAAATATTTGGCTAAGCTTAAACCGACCAATATTGAAGACGTCATCGCCATGTGTGCGCTGTACCGCCCAGGTCCACTCGATGCCGGGATGGTCGATATGTATATTGACCGTAAACACGGCCGCGAAGAGGTCATCTATGACCATGACCGACTTGAGCCGATACTGGAAAATACCTATGGGGTGATTGTCTATCAAGAACAGGTAATGCAAATCTCGCAAGCGATGGCAGGCTATAGTCTAGGCGGTGCCGATATGCTACGCCGCGCGATGGGTAAGAAAAAACCCGAAGAAATGGCAAAACAGCGGAGTATTTTTGTTGAAGGGGCTATTGGTCAGGGCATCGATGATAAACTTGCCGGCGGCGTGTTTGATTTGATGGAAAAATTTGCCGGCTACGGGTTTAATAAATCACACTCAGCGGCATACGGCGTGTTAGCCTATCAAACCGCCTATTTAAAACACTACTACCCTGCCGAATTTATGGCGGCAGTCATCACCTCGGACATGAATAATACCGATGGCGTGGTGTTTTTTATCAATGATTGCCGCGAAAATTTTGGTTTAAAAGTAGAAAACCCCAGCGTTAACCACTCCAATTGGGCGTTTGTGCCGATTAACCCGACGACCATTGTGTATGGATTAGGCGGTATTAAAGGTGTCGGTGAAGGTGCCGTAGAGTCTATCGTGGAAGCGCGAAAGACGGGCGGTGAGTTTACCGATTTGTATGATTTTTGCCGCCGTGTTGACACGCGAAAAGTCAATAAGCGCGCCCTTGAAGCATTAGTTAAGGCAGGCTGTTTTGATAGTTTTGCGCCAAAATTACGACCTGATTTGGCTGCGGATGAAGCTTATCACATTCGTGGCGCGTTACTTGCCGAATTGCCAAAAGCGGTACAAGCAGCCGAGCAACAGCGTAGCAATGACAGCCTAGGGATGATTGATTTATTTAGCGATATACAAGAAGTTACTGCGCCGCCCCCATTGCCCCGTGAGCCTGTCTGGACAGATGCTGAACGCTTAAAAGGTGAAAAAGATACCCTAGGACTTTATCTTACCGGTCACCCGATTGATAGTTATCGCGATGAGTTAAAACGCTATACGCCAAAGACATTGGGTGATTTAAGCGAAACCAGCTATGGCGAAACCATATTTTTTGCAGGCTTAATACTCGATGTGGCAAACTTTGGTAATCGCTCAGTGATTACTTTAGATGATGGCACAGGTCGTATCGAAGTGAGTTGTTATGCCGAGCGCTTTGCCCGCGTCAAAGATAAGCTTAAAGTCGAAACCGTGGTGATTATCGACGGCTCTATTCGTGAACGCGATGGCACGTTTTATGCCAGCCTACAAGAGGTAATGACTTTAACCGATGCGCGCAAACGCTGGCTCAAAAAAATCAGCATCAAAATTGCAGGTCATGATATGGCATTGTTTGAACAAATACAGCAATTGTTAGCGACCGCCAATAACTCAACAATTCACTATTTATCGCATCAGTTGAATCACCCTGCCGACAATGCCCAATTTGTGCACAATCAGCCCGCCAATGCATTGGCTCAATCGGGTCAATTAGGGGTACCGATTAACCTATGTGTGTATAACGATTATGCGATTGCGCATCTTAATATGCCAACGCATTGGCAAATTGTGCCGACAGAAGAGAATTTTGGCAAACTCAAAAGCTTGGTCAATGAAGAAGATTTGCATTTACATTTTAGTTAGCGTCTGATTTTGATAAATTTGGCCAATAAACCCATCCTGCGATAAACGTTTGTATCTCTTAAACTGACTTTCATCAAATTTTTGATAAAATTCAATGAGATATGGGCTAAAATAAGCCAATCAAATTTAATCAATGATGTTTTATTCAATGCCCCATCAACAGGAAACTCATATGACTCAGCCATCCCATATCAGCCTACCCCAGTTCGAAGAATTAAGAGCGTTACTTGACGAAGATTTTGTCGATTTGATTCATACTTATATGCAAGATAGCTTAGAACGTTTATCGGAAATGGAGACAGCGTATGCCAACTTAGACAACCGTTTGGGGTATAATGCAGCGCATGGCTTAAAAGGCGCTAGCTCTAACCTTGGCGCAACCGAGCTGACCGAACTTTGTTATAAACTGCAAGAAATCTGCCGCACAGGTCATATCAATCAACATGAACAATTGATTGAAGAAATCAAAGCGGAATGCCATGCAGTGAATGACCAAATACAATCGCTTATTGCGTAACGACTGGCTAAAATTTGACAACCCATGGTAACGACTGACACTAACGCTTCCCAGCAACCCTTCTCAACCCTTGCGGCATTTTTAGCCGGTATTCGCATTGTGATGGTGAATACCACCTTGCCTGCCAATATTGGCTCTGCCGCCCGCGCCATGCATACCATGGGACTAACGCAGCTCACGGTAGTGGCGCCCAAACTACCGATTGATGAAGATGCCTATGCCCATGCCGCAGGTGCCAAAGCAATTTTAGACGCTGTGACCATTTGCGACACCCTTGAGCAAGCCTTGCAAGATTGCCACTGGGTGATTGCTACCAGTAGTCGCCAACGCCATATTCCAAGACCCGTGTTATCGCCCCGACAAGCGGCCGAATTGATGGTCACTAATTTTCAAAACCTTGACGATTTAATGACAGATGCTGCGCATCGCAATTGGCAACTTGCCATTGTGTTTGGTCGTGAAGATCGCGGTTTAACAAATGAAGAGCTGCAATTGGCTGACTACCATATTCAAATTCCTGCCAATGCTGAGTATGGGGTGTTAAATGTGGCGGCTGCGGTTCAAGTGATTGCCAGCGTTTTTTACGAAACTGCCGAATTGGCATTGACGGCAAAAACAGCGGCTGAAAAATCCATTGATTTGACTTTTCGCCAACAATGGGACGAGCCGCCTATCTCAAATGAGCAGCGTTTACAGCTAGAAAATAGGCTGTTGACATTGCTGGAGAATTTAGATATTTACAATCCCGCCCAATCTAAAGTGATGCCTCAGCGTATTAATCGACTTCTTAGTAGATTGCAGCTTGATATCAAAGAATATCAGTTATTGCAAGCCACCATCGCAAAGTTACTCAAACGATAAAGCATTACTCAAACGATCAATTATTAACCCGTTAAGCGCTCAAAATTTATGTCTGCCACTGTTTTGCTTGCTGTTGTGTTTGTGCTGAGCTTAACGCTTGTCACTTGGCTCCTCAATCAACTCCCCCAACGGATGATTGTGGGGTTTGATGCCAGCCATCGTCATTCTCCCTTGGATGGTATCCGTGGCATTTTAGCGTTATCGGTGTTTACTCATCACTTTTTTAAAAATTATTTCTTTCAAACGACGGGGCGCTGGCAGTCACCCAATATTGATTTTTTTACCAACTTGGGTAGTGTGCCGGTATCGCTGTTTTTTTTAATCACCGGATATTTATTTTTTGGTAAGCTCAGACAGCCGCGGATGGATTGGCAATATCTTTATCGCTCTCGGCTGCAGCGCATTGTGCCGCTGTATTTATTTTTGGGCATTTGTATCGTCGCTATCTATTTCACCCAGCAACATCCGCCGTTACCCCTGTCTGAATGGCAGCAATGGGCGCTGCGCTGGTTAAGCTTTAACAATCAATCGCTTAAAGATTTTTACGCTTGGCCGCTGGTCGCAGGCGCGGCTTGGACGCTACTTTATGAGTGGGGTTTTTATTTTAGCTTACCGTTACTGTTTGTGTTGGTGCATCCCAAACAACTAAGCCATGGGCAAAATATCGCGATGCTGATGATAAGTTTGCCTGTATTGTATTACGTTTTCACACATACTATTATCAAGCTGTATGGGTTATTTTTGTTGGCTTTTTTTGCGGTTTGGTTGGAAGATTTTTTTAAAAATTTATTGGCAAAATTTCCTGTGCTTGTTTCCATCGCTTTATGCCTACTCACCCTGTTTATTTTATTTAAAACGTCGGCGTATTCTTATTGGCAAATGCTACTTTGTGGCTTACTGTTTTGTTTTATCGCCAACGGTTTTACGTATTTTGGGATGTTATACCAACAAGGTCTAAAGGTCTTGGGTGAATTAAGTTATAGCTTGTATCTGACCCATGGTTTGGTCATGTATGTATGGTTTAACTTATTACACTTGCATGATTTTAGCCAATCGATGACCGCTTATGTGTGGACGTACCCGCTGTTGTTGGTATTCGTTGTTGTGTTTGCTGTGATAGGCTACAACTATATTGAAAAACCTTTGATGCATCGACCTAACTATCGCCGTGATGCGACAACAGTATTGCAATCATAGCCAATCATAGCCAATCATAGCCAATCATAGCGTAGCTTAATGAGTTCGTGATATCATAATCACTTAAAATTTTTATAAAATCGGTAGTCAGTATGTTGTCCGTCATCCAAAATTTATCCAAAAAAACCCAGACCATCAAAGCAGAATTACAAGAGGACATCCAAGCGGTGTTTGACCGTGACCCTGCGGCACGTAACACGCTTGAAGTGCTGTTGACTTATCCTGGCGTCCATGCGCTATTGATTCACCGCGTCGCCCATAGTATGTGGCAACACAATAACAAAGGCTTGGCACGGTTTGTATCCTTTGGCAATCGATTTTTGACCGGGATTGAGATTCACCCTGCAGCAAAAATTGGGCGTCGATTCTTTATTGACCATGGCATGGGCGTGGTCATTGGTGAAACCGCCGAAATCGGTGATGATGTTACCTTATATCATGGCGTCACGCTTGGTGGGGTATCATTAAATGAAGGCAAACGCCATCCCACACTGGAAGATGGCGTGGTTGTCGGTGCAGGTGCCAAAGTATTAGGCGGCTTTACCGTGGGTAAATATGCCAAAATCGGCTCCAATGCTGTCGTTGTCAAAGAAGTGCCTGCCGGCGCGACCATGGTAGGCGGTGCCGCGCGTCTGATTCATGATAAAGCCAAAGCGGAGCAAATGGGGCTTGATAGCTTGGCAAATAATGGGGTAACCCCAGCTGACGAGTATATCGAAAAAACCATCATCGAAAAAAAAACCGATGCTGAGCAGATGAAAGCGGTTGAACAAGCCTCTATTAATACTTCCGCTACCAATGAGGATGATTGCAATAAAATTAAGCTAGAGCAAGCGGGCGTTTTTCATCAATATGGCATTGACCCCAACACCCAAGACCCTGTGGCAATGACTTTTATCAAAATGCTCGAGCACATTCGCCAGTCTGAAGCGCGCCTTGATGAATTGCAAAGTGCGATGTGCAAATTGGATCCAAATTTCTGCAAAAAACAATATACCAAACTTGATGTGCGTGATTTGGATGCCGTCGATCCGCAATTTTTTATTGAAGATGAACTATAAAATAAATTCAACCCGATGATAAATATGAGAGGTTATTGGGTGACTGCTTAGGTGATGAGCTTAAAAAGACTGGGGCGTTGACGTAGGTTTAAGTAAAAATTGATTGCTTCGTTTGGTGGTTTGCAAATCCGCTAATACCTGATCTTGCCAACTCGTTTCTGCGCCAGTCAAAGTCACATCGGGTTTGACGCCTACGCCATCAATTTTCTCACCTTTACTTGAGTAATAATGAGCGACCGTTAGCTTTACCGCTTCATTGTCATTGATGGGTACAATGCTTTGGATAGAGCCTTTACCATAACTGGTTTCGCCATACACCTTGGCACGTTGGTTGTTTTGTAGCGCACTGGCTAATACTTCAGCCGCCGAAGCGGAATAACGATTTTGCAAGACGACCAGCGGTAATTCCGCAAACTGGGCTTTGCCGTGGGTGCGCATCACCTCTTGTATGCCCTGGCGATTTTTAATCTGCACCACCACTTTATCGTTCATAAATAAGCTTGCGATATCATTGGCAGCTGACAACACGCCACCTGGATTATTGCGCAAATCAAGTACCAGCACGCTAAACGGCTGATTTAATTTGGTAAGTGCCATTAAAAATTGCTGCTGGGTATTGTTTTGAAACACGGGGATTTGCATCACTGCAACACCATTAATGATGTTGGCACTCATAGCTTGTTGTTGGACCAAGGTTCTTTGCACCACCACCAGATGTTTACGACGACCTTTATCCGAGACTAACAAGCGAGCCGTTGTCCCTGCGATACCTGTTAGCAGCTGATCGACGTCTTGTGGGGTTCGGGTGCTGTCCAGCTTATTATCATTGATTTGATGCAAATAATTGCCGCGCTGAATACCCGCTTTGGCGGCAGGCGAGTTGGGGAGCACATCATCAAACACCCAGCTATCTACATCGGCATGAAAACTCACACTCACGCCAATACTGCCAATATCGCCTTCGGTAAATAACCTTAGGTTTTCAAACGCGTTTGCATCCAGATATTCAGAATAAGGATCGAGACCAGCTAAAGTGCCTGCCATCGCATTGGCAAACAGCGATTCATCATCGACATTCGTCACATAATTTTGACGGATGATATCAATCATTTTGACAAATTTTTCGACCGTGACAGGTGATACCGCCCCCAATGCCACTTGCTGGATTTGCCCAGAGGCTGGGGCGATAGGCTGAGTGTCTTTTGGCTGAGTGTATAGGTTTGGCTGATTGGCGGGATTAGTCACTATAGGGGTGGTTGACGTAATATCCACTTCCCCGCCATCATCAGCGCCGTCATCCGACAAATTGTCATCATCAGCGCCATCTGGTACAGCATTAGGTGCATTCACCACACTAACGGGTACGGCAGTAGGATTGACACCTGCAATCGCCTGAGTGATTGCAGGTGTTAATGCCGTTTTATTGGTTTTTGCCGCAACTGAGGCAGCAGAAGTAACAGGTGGTTTGACAGGCGCATTGACAGGCGGTCGGCTAGCAGCATAACCCAATGAACCTATCCCCCACAATGCCAGCGCGATAACATGTCTTTTGAAAGTAGGGTTAGATAGTGTTTTGAGACGCTGCGTTACCATAGGATAGTTGTACCCATTAACTGTTAGTTTGCTACGATTAAGCTTTCACCTGTCATTTCGGCAGGTTTGGCAAGGTGCATTAAGTCCAATAGGGTTGGCGCCACATCCGATAGCTTACCACCCGTGCGAATGTGCACGGTATCAGGCGCTTGCTCATTGACATAAATAAATGGCACTAACTCTGTGGTGTGCTGGGTATGTACCTGTCCGCTATCATAATCCTGCATTTGTTCAACATTGCCATGGTCAGCAGTAATCAGTAAATGCCCATGATTGGCAAGCACACAATCAGCAATGGTTTTTACACAGTTATCCAACGTTTCGACGGCTTTGACAGCGGCGTCGAACACACCTGTGTGCCCTACCATATCGCCATTGGCATAATTCACAATCAGTACATCATACGCACCGGAATTGATGGCATGGGTCAATTTTTCAGTGACTTCTGGTGCACTCATTTCAGGTTGTAAATCATAAGTAGCCACCGAAGGCGAATTGACCAAAATCCGCTGCTCCCCTTCAAATTCTGCTTCACGCCCACCACTAAAGAAGAAAGTCACGTGCGCGTATTTTTCGGTTTCCGCAATGCGCAGTTGGGTTTTGCCTTGCAATTGCAAATACTCGCCTAAGGTGTTGGTTAGCGATGTCGGTTCAAAAGCGATACTGGTCACGCCATTGTTTTGTAACTCATCGGAGTATTTGGTCAGCATCACAAATTTTGACAGCGTTGGCAGTTTTTCACGCGTAAAGCCATCAAAATCAGCTGATACCAGTGCTTGGCTAATTTCACGGGCACGGTCGGCACGAAAATTCATAAAAATCACACTGTCATTGTCTTGGATAGTGCCAAAATCAGCGTTTTGGTCAGCATAACGCACCCAAGTCGGCTTAACGAACTCATCACTTTCACCTGCGCCATACGCTGCGCTAATTGCTTCAGCCCCTGATTGCACCACCCGTTCTGCTTTGGCTTGGGTCAGCAAATCATACGCTTGCTGTACCCGATCCCAACGTTTATCCCGATCCATCGCAAAGTAGCGACCAATAAGACTGACCAAATAAGCCGTGCCCTCATATCGCTCATTAAGCGTGGCAAGTGCTTGTTCTAATTGTGCAACATAATTGTCCGCACTTTTAGGCGGCGTATCACGACCGTCCAAAAATGTATGGATAAAGACCTGCTTTGCACCCTGCTGCAATGCCAACTCCACCATCGCGACAATATGATCTTGATGCGAATGAACTCCCCCATCAGATAACAATCCCATGATATGCACATTGGCGTGTTTGTCATTGGCAAGCTTTACTGCTTCGGTTAATGCAGGGTTGCTAAAAAATTGCTGTTCGCGGATTTCTTTGTGAATACGGGTAGAGTCTTGGTACAAAATACGACCTGCCCCCAAATTCATATGCCCGACTTCAGAGTTACCAAACTGCCCTGCGGGTAATCCCACGTCTTCACCTGACCCTGAAATCAACCCATGGGGATAATGCTGATACAAATAATCAAGGTTTGGGGTGTGCGCCGCGGCAATCGCATTATCACGCTGATCTTCGCGATATCCAAAACCATCTAAAATCATCAACACATGAGGGATTTTTTTAACCGTCGATTGATGGTTAACCGAGTTAGACGCTTGATTCATTGTTGCCTCTAGAAAAGCTAAAATAAGGAAATACAAAACTAGTATTAAAAAAATTTTGAAAATTATAGCATAGCTCGCTCCATCTCTTTAACCCTGATTTTGCGTCATTCTGTTAACTGCAAAGCCTGTTAAATGCTAAGCCTGTTAACTGTTAACTGCTAAGCGAGGTGATGAGAACAAAAAACCTTGTGATGTGTGTTGACGATTTGAATGGTCTTTTGACCGTCAAGTTTGATTAATTTAATCAATCATTGAATTAATGAGCGAGCTTTTGCATCATTTTAGGTAATCTGCTACAATACATGCATCTGGGGTATTCGCCAGTTTATGGTTTTACCTGAGCTGATAATTTATATAAGGGTATGCGTTCTTTTCACTTGTTGTGCAAGCCTGCATCCAGCTACGCTTCGATGATTCAGGAAGCCTTAAGAGTGGTTGCCATACCCACCCTGAACGTTACAGTTCATGGGTTCACATAGACAGCGGTACTCTGGACCAAAATTTAATAAAAAACCATCTAACCCAATTCGGCTAGATGGTTTTTTTTGCTCATCGATTGATTAGCTCAAAAAAATCAATTTTGCCAATAAAATCACCGTTAACACCCAAACCGCAGGGCTAACTTCTTTATAACGTCCACTCACCAATTTGGCAATGGTATAGGTGATAAAACCTAACGCAATCCCATCCGCGATTGAGAAGGTAAGCGGCGTCAACAGCAGCACTACCGCGACAGGTGACGCTTCTGTCAAGTCATCCCAATCAATCTCACGCAGCGTAAATAGCATCAATACCGCAACATAAAAAATCGCTCCTGCCGTCGCATACGCAGGAATCATCCCAGCCAATGGGGCAAAAAATAACGCCAATAAAAATAACACACCCACCACAATCGCGGTCAAACCGGTGCGTCCACCCGCTGCCACCCCAGCTGTGCTTTCTACATAACTCGTTACTGATGAAGTCCCTAGCAATGACCCTGCTACAGCCGCCGTTGAGTCAGCAAACAAGGCTTTACCTAGATTCGGGATTTGACCATCGCTAGACATTAACCCGGCTTTTTTGGTCACACCGATTAATGTGCCTGATGTATCAAATAACACCACGAATAAAAAGGCAAAAATCACGCTAACCATACTCACATCAAGCGCACCTGCAATGTCTAACTGCATAAAGGTCGGTGCAATCGATGGCGGCATTGACACAATCCCTGAGTAATGGGTTTCCCCTGCCAACAAGCTAATCACCGTCACAATTAAAATTGACAACATCACTGCTGCAGGGACTTTACGCTGCACAAATACGACAATCAGAAAAAAACTTAAAATCGCCATCGCAGGACCAAAATCAGTGAGTTTGCCCATGGTCACAAACGTAGCGGGACTTGCCACGATGATGCCTGAGCTTTTAAGCGCAATAAACGCTAAAAATGCCCCAATCCCTGCCACGATACCTTGTTTAAGGGTATAGGGAATCGCGTTGATAATCCATTCACGCAGTTTAAAGGCACTAATCAGCACAAAGAGCAAGCCTGAAATAAATACCGCACCCAACGCCACTTGCCAGCTTTTACCCATCCCCAAGACCACAGTAAAAGTAAAAAACGCATTTAGACCCATGCCAGGTGCCAATGCCACGGGCAAACGCGCAATCAATCCCATCAAAAAACAGCCCAGCGCTGAGGCTAGACACGTCGCCACAAATACCGCCCCTTTATCCATCCCGGCTTTTGCCAGCATGTCGGGATTGACAAAGATAATATAAGCCATGGTCAAAAAGGTTGTCAGACCTGCCAAAATTTCAGTTTTTATCGTTGTATTGCGACCATCTATGCCAAAATAGCGCTCGATTACATTCATCTATATTCACCCAATTTATGCGTCTAGGTTATGTCTAGGTTATGTCTAGGTTGCATCTGTATCCGTTGTGTTGACAACGCTTTTGTGCCCGTTTTCTGCCCCATCGTCATTCAACAACGCCCAAGAAAAACCCCTTATTTTACCCTAGAATACGCCAGCAACAAATAACTGATTAAAATAAACATAAAATAACTGAGAATGTTGAAGCCAATTTATTTCTTTGCTGCCTTATTGGGCAAAGGGTAAAAATTGGCGGTTGTAAGTGATGATTTGTGGCGGCGTGTTATTTTGCGTGCCATTTTGCGTATTGACTGGTGCTGGGATGGGTGTCGCTGGCACACCGGAGGCAGGCGCTGCGTCATTGTCAGCTTTAGGTAAAATCTTAGCGATTTGGCTATGCAAAAAAAGCTGCTTGTCGTCACTTTTGACGCTGACAACGACGTGAAAATTTTGACTTTGGGTGGCTAACAGCTTGGCGATGCGTGCTTTGTTACGCTCGTCAATCTGGGCAAAACTTGGTACTGCCCACAATTGACTCAAGTTTTGCACCGGTAGGTTGTTTTCTCGGGCATTCGCCCAATTGATGATTGCCGTATCGTCGATTTGGTGGGTAGCCGCCACATTTGAAGCTGCGCTAGTGTCTTGCCCAGATTGTGGTGCGTCATTACTGTTCGAACGTTTTGAGCCTTGCGGATGGTTGCCGCTGGTTGCGGCGGGTAAATTCACCAGTATGGTTAATAGTTCGGGCTTCACCGTGTTGATATTCATGGGCAGATAATATGGCACTGCGGTCAGATAAGGCGCTAATTTTTGCAATCCTTCGCTATCCATACCGCGCACATGTTGCAATTCATTGATTGAGATAAACGGCTGGTTGGCAATACCCATCGCCATTTTTTTGCCCGTACTTTGATAATACGCTGCTTCTGCGCCACCGTCGGTACGGGTGTCACTGTCTGGGTCTTGCCAATCGAGCACCGCCATCGCAATGTTGGGCGATAAGCCATTGGCTTGTAACAGCGCCTGAAAAAAAGCCAGTGCCGTATCATCCACTTTGCCATCGTGATACAGGTTGTTAACATTAAAACGGCTGGCATCATCGTCGATTTTAATGCTGACTTTGGCTTGATTGATGGTTTGCTGTGCCAGTGGTTTTGCCCAAGCCTCTGTTAAACTATCGACTTGGTTGACTTGGCTGTCTTGCGCAATCAAATTGGTCGCCATCGCTTCGCCTGCCAAGGCATATTCTCTAAGCTGCCCTTGACCTTTAGTCAGCTCAAATTCTCGAATCATCACTTTTTGATTGGCAAGCATACTGCCTGCCACGATGGTAATCGCCACAACCAACAACAAAATAGTCAGTAGCGCCATGCCTTGTTGCCCATGCCGATATGGGTGGTCTGCTATGGCAACATTTGCAAAAATTTTAGACGGAGGGCGGTTTGTTGGCATGGTTTAATTGGCAGAATTTGATTGAATTATGGGTTGGGCGCGTTTGGTGGTGTGGTTGGTAACGCAAATCGCCAAGTAATCGGCTCGCCTTGATAACTAAAATTAAGCTCGATGCCGCGTGGTAACTGCTGATAAGGGGTTAAATCTATACTATTTTGCAAACTGCTATTTTGATCTGTTGCGTTATTAGGCGTGTTAGGAATCGGATTGGTTGAAGCATTGGCGGTTTGATTGGTCTTTTTTTGCGCTTGTATTTGCTGTACCTTTTGCAGCGTGGCTTCATCTGGAAACACACTCACCGCGTCAGGCGTCAATGCTCGCCAGCTGGCATCCTTGATACCTGTCAATAACACACTGGTTGCAGGGGTTTCGTTGTTGTCGTCTAACTGGTAAAAACGCCGTTTTGTCAGCGTTTCCCCTGCTACCGAATATTGTATTTTTGCTAGCATAGGTGACGGCTGATAACGCGGATCGGGCGCGGCAAAACGGATAAAACTCATTTGTGACGCATTTAATACAAAGGTTGGCGTCATAGCGGTACTATTGGTCGATGCCGTATCATTGGCAGTCGCTGACAGGATTGGCACCGCCACATAATTGCTGGTTTGTGCCAAATCTTGCGACAGCTGTAAATAAGCATAATCAAGCTGTGATAATGATTTTTGATGTTGGTAGCCACGCTCACGACTTTTTGTCAGACTATCCATAATCTGCCATCCCGCCAATGCCAGCATCGCAAAAATCACCAACGCAATCATCAATTCGATTAAGGTAAAGCCTTGCTGGGATTTTTTATGCGGTGCTATTGCAGCAGAGGAATGAATAAAAAAAGGGCTCACGGCGTTGTCCCCATATCCTTTACCAGCACTGCATCGATATCCACGATGTCTTTTTTTGCGCTGCCATCAACAATAGGTGCCACGCGAATATGAATGGGTTGGACAAAGCCTGGACTGGTTTGTATGGTTTGCGGTGAAATAACCACTTGCCAATGACGGCCTTGCGAGGTGATTTGCCGAGTATCAGACGCCGCAAGCCAAGTTTTTTGTACTCGTAATTCTGCCAGCGTGTTTTGCGCCACATAGTAGCCAAAGGTTCGTGTTTTCATGTTATCCACAGATTGCACATAACTGCGACTGGCTTGGCTGGCTGATATCGCAACTACCGCCAAAATCGCTAATGCCACCATGACTTCAAGTAACGTAAATCCTTGCTGATGCTGTCTGATAGCCAGTCTATTTGAGGTGGCCATGGTCATTTTGCCACCTCGATTGCCCCGGCTTGGTTGACGATAATGGGATTGCCAACCGCAAAGGTTTGTTTGTCGGCATTGGTTTTTTGGATGCTGATTTGCACCGGTGTCGCCTCGCCTGTCCCAAACCACACCACAGGCGGTGCTTCGCTGCCGCTTAACCAGTTGGCGGCAGGTTGGGTATTTTGGGCGGCGTTAGTATTAAACGGGTTATCGAGTGGGCGGATTTTGACGTCAAGGTTGTCTGGCACATCCAGCGGTGGGATTTGTTTTTCTATCACCCATTGTGGGGGCGCAGGTTGAGAGGTTATGGCGGCATTGGCATTGCGAAGAGCACTTTGAGAATGGGTAAAGGCGTTTTCTAGTTTAACCACCACCAGCTGATTGGGCGCGTCATTTTGCGGCAGTTTGATTGCCAGCCCATAGGGCTGCATGCGTTCCGTTGATAACAAGCGCACATAATCAAGATTACTGGTCAGTCGCTCATAAAATGCCGTGTTTCTACGATTTTCACTACTGCCAACCGATAAACTCATCATCCCAGCAAAAATAGATAAAATGACGATAACCACCATGATTTCGATTAAGGTAAAACCTTGTTGCCCACCCATCGCACTGGGTGCGGGAGTGAAAGTTTTACAAGACCGACCAACCAGCAATCGCATCGTTATGCACTCAGACAAAACAGAGATAGTTTATAAAGCTTAAACGTGGGTGATAATAGTTAAGTAGTATTCTTTGACATTTACTATTTGACATTGCGCAGCGTCAGGTTTGATTCAGTCTGTGAATTTGCCGTATCAGTAGCATTGCTAGGTGGGTTTGCCCCAGTAGGCTCATTCACTGATTGTACCGCAGCAGGGTATTGCTTGGGAATGTCTAAAATATGCTGAACCAAGGCAAAACGCAAAGTATCGCGGCGACCGAGATAACGTTGATAAAAACTAGAATTTAGCAGTCCTGCACCGCCTTGACCGATCGCCCAAATGGTTGACAGATAGTCTCGGGTACTCATGGCACTGTGTAGCGATTGCAGGTATTCAGCCGTGGTGTTGATTAATCGCTTCATGCGTTCACGGCGAATTTCATACAACTGCGAAAAAAGTTTATTAAGCCCTACGGCAGAATTGGCTAAGCGCTCTTCGATTTGGTTGAGTAATATGGCTTTTTGCGGATTGATGAGTTGAAACAGGGTAAGACGTGCCACGCCTGCGGCAGGACAATCGCCGACTTCGCTCAGCGCAAGTAGTTGTTGCTCATGACGGATAATGATGCGTAAAAACAATTCATCTTTGCTGGTAAAATGCTTGTAGAGCGTACCTTTGGCTAAGTCTAGCTGCTCGGCCAAACTATCTAGCGTGATATCGCCTTCCCCAGACTCTAATAGCAACTGCTCGGCAACTGCCAATATGACTTCTTCACGATTCTTGAATTGTTGTTGACGACTCATTGATTACTCCATCAGTCTGTTCTAGTAGCCCCTATTGTTGACGAGACCCGTTACATCAACCCATCTACGCACAACTGTTAAATGATAAAAAAATGCTCGCTTAATAACCTTGCATAGCAACCTCGCTTAGTAACATAGGAGCAAGGTTGTTACGTATGATACATGACTGATGAGTCATTGCCAAATGTTTTATCACATAAATTTTATTACCTACTTAATAAATTATAAAGATTTGTTTAACTATTTTTAAGCATACTGATGTAATAATGCATCAAAATTTTGGTGGGTTAAGTGTGCGAACTCATCCACTGGCATGTCATAATGTTTGGCGAGAAAATCCGCCACATAGGGCACAAAAGCAGGCTCGTTAGATTTGCCGCGTTTGGGCACCGGCGCAAGATATGGGCTGTCCGTTTCAATCAAAATGCGATCTTTAGGCAGTTTTTTCGCCACGGCTTGTAATTCAGTGGCGTTTTTAAAGGTCACAATCCCTGACAAAGAAATATAAAAACCCAAATCCAAGGCTTTTTTGGCGGTCTCATAATCTTCCGTAAAGCAATGAATAATGCCATGCTCGGCTTTTTCTGCTTTTAATAAATCCAAGGTATCGTGTTTCGCCTCACGCGTATGGACGATAATGGGTTTTTTTAGGTGCTGGCTGGCATGAATATGGCGGGCAAAGCTCGCTTTTTGTTCTATGCTGTTTTCTGTTGACCAATAATAATCTAGCCCGGTCTCGCCAATCGCCCAAACATGCGGCTGATTTGCCATTTCAACGAGTATTTCAACTGTTGCACTTTTTAGCATGGCAATGTCTTCGCAGGGATGCACGCCCACACTCATCCCCAACGTTAGCCCGTCAATTTTCGTATTGATAATCTCATCAATAGCATCGTATTCATCCAGCTCACACATAATCGCCATAATCCGCTGCACATTGGCATCCTTGGCAGCTTGTAAGGCTTGACGGATATCACCTTGATATTTTTCTAAGTCCAAACGGTTTAGATGCGCATGGGTATCGGTAAACATATCACTCTCTTTTTTTAATTGATTGACGCTTAAATAAGGCTGCGGCGCATAAATTCAATCAAATGCACCGTCAAAGCGTTAGTCATCGGGTAAAAATTCTTGCAGGACTTGGTTTAAAAATAAAAACCCTTGCGCTGTGCAGTGGATATGGTCACCGCTTAACTCAACCAAACCACGATTGTGTAGTTGTATCAATTGTGGCTCAATGACTGACCATGCCAAGCCTGTTCTCTGTGTCCAAAACTGTTTGGGCACGCCATTTTTTAGCCTCAGCCCATTCATCATAAATTCAAACGGTAAATCAGACGGCTCTATGGCTTGCCAACCTATCGCCGACTGATTAACCCTATAATCTTTTGGTAAGCGGGATTTACTAAACCGGTAAATGCCATCAGGTCGCGTGACTTTACCATGCGCGCCTGCCCCAATCGCCAAATAATCGCCAAACTGCCAATAGTTGAGATTATGCTGACTGGGCTGAAAATCCGCCTGCCTTGACCATGCCGACACTTCATATTGCACAAAGCCATTGGCCTTCAAAAGCCGAGCGCCTTGCTCAAAAATATCCACCAATATCTCGTCATCGGGCAAAATCGGCGTATTGCGATAAAACACGGTATTGGGCTCAATGGTGAGCTGATACCACGAAATGTGCGAAACGCCCAAATCAATCGCTTGCTGCAAATCGCTCAGGACGTCTGTCAGTGTTTGGTTGGGCAAGCCATGCATTAAGTCGACATTTAACTTTTTAAACCCTGCTTGCTGGGCGTTTTGAATAGCTGAAATGGCTTGCTGCGGGTTATGAATCCGCCCCAAGGCGGCAAGTTTTTGGGTTTGAAAACTTTGTACACCAAGCGACAACCGATTGATACCTACCGCTAGATACTCATGAAATGGCGCATGCTCTACGGTGGCAGGATTGGCTTCCATGGTGATTTCACAATCGTCAGTCAGTGTTAACTGAGCATTGATACCCGCAAAAAGCTGCCGATATTGCGCAATCGGCAGTAGCGATGGCGTGCCGCCCCCAATAAAAATGGTGGCTATCTTGCGTCCTTGTACAAAGCTTAGCTGAGTTTTTAAATCGTCTAATAAAGCATCGACATAGCCTACAAAATCAATTGGTGTACGGCTTTCATGTGAGTTAAAATCACAATATGGGCATTTTTTAACACACCAAGGAATATGGATATAAAGCGACAAAGGGATAAGGTTTGGATTTGGCATTAATCAGTAACTAATTCATTTGATTGATAATTTAACACGCTATAGCCAACAGTTTTTTGATGATAATCGTTACTATTTGGCTATACTTTAAAAAATAACAATGGTAGCATAGCCCAAACTTTTATTTTGATTTTATTTAACAATTTATCGCTATTTGTTATTGCTATTTCATCTATTATCAAGGAAGGATTGTCATCATGTCATATACCCAAGCGTCTGATAAAAAAGCCTCTTATAAAATAGGCATGCTAACTGCGTTAACCATCGCCCTATCTGCATGTGGCGGCTCAGGTAGTGAGACGGTCGACAATGCCCTAAACGATGCCAACGATAGTTATAAAAACATTGCAACGGATGTCCGCGCTGCCTACAAAAAAGTCGAGGATAAATTAACCAACAAAGAAAAAAGCATGGCAGAGATTTTACAAAGTATTTTTTTGCCCGAAGACAGCTTAGATAATTTTTTGGACAAAATCACCCCAGAAGGCGGTAAAGGGGGATTGTATGTTGGCTATTTTGTAGAAGACAACGACAACGAGCCCAGTGATAGCGATCTGGGTGTGGTGTATTTTGATATTGGCAATGATTACGCCGCCTCGGTGTATGGTCAAATGAGCTATCAACAAAAAACTTGCCAAGACCCAAACACCTTAACCACAGAAAAAATCTCTATTAAAACTGACGAAACGATCGGTGGTGTGCTGTTTGGTACACTTGACCCAGCAGCAAAATTTGATAACACGTTCCTTAAATTTTTACAGTTTGATGAATTAAAAACCTCTGTGGCGGGCATGCCATTTAATGGCGATTATGATAGCAAGCGCGATTATTGGGATGGTCAATATAGTTATGAGGTGGGTGTCGATTTTGGCAGAGAATTATCTGACAATAAAGACGGCTGTAATGTCAACTATACCTTAGGCGGCGATGGCGATTTTAAAGTATTGCCACTCACTGCTAGGGTCGGCAATTTAGGCGTTAATCTCACGGGGACAGGTAGTACCTTAAACCTCAATTGGACTGCGCCTGCCAACACCGATCGCACCCTTGTCACCCAAATCAACTTGGATAAAGCCACTGACCGCGGTATGGGTTTTGTACGCACCAACCAATTAACCTACGGCACTACTTTTACACCCTTTGTGGATGCCACCAAAGCCAATTATGCGTTTGTGGTACAGACCTTTGATGCCACCAATAAACTCACAGGCTATCAAGCCATGATTAAAGCGCTTTAAAAGCTCTTGTTAAAAAAAAGCCTTTATCAAATTGTGGCGACATTTGATAAAGGCTTTTTTATGTTGATGCTATCACAATCAAACGCTAACTTTTTTGACCTGTTAATTTGCTAACCTGTTAAACAATAAATTAAACAATAAAAAATCATGCCACAAAATCTGTTAAACTGCCGCCTTTATTGAATTTTCAACGAATATTTGGTCATTACATGTTGTCAGCTATTGCTCGTCAAGACTTAAAACAATTATTTGTCTTGACCTTACCTATTTTAATCACCCAGATTTGCCAGTCAGGACTCGCCTTGGTCGATACCTTACTCGCAGGTCAAGTCTCCGCGCTAGATTTATCAGGCGTGGCAATCGGCGCGGGTATTTGGATGCCCACGTTTTTGCTGGCGGTTGGTATTTTGCTTGCCACCACGCCATTAATTGGGGAAGCGATTGGTCAGCAGCAACTACAAAAAGTGCCGTTTATAACCCAACAATCGCTTTGGCTGGCGCTTATCATCGGTATTATAGGATTTGTGGCGGTCAATCAGCTGCATTATTTGTTTGATTGGATGAAGGTACCAAAGGATATTCAGCACATCGCGCAAAAATTCTTGTTTGGTATCTCTTTTGGGTTTCCTGCGGTCTGTCTATACACCTCGCTGCGCTGCTACACCGAAAGCTTAAAACATCCCACCGTGGTGATGGTGATAAGCCTCATTGGTTTGATTTTAAATGTGCCGCTCAGCTATGCGTTTATTCATGGCGTCACCCTCGGTGAAACTGTGCTGATTCCTGCTATGGGCGGTGCAGGCTGTGGTTTTGCCTCTGGGATTGCGTTATGGATAAATTTATTGATGTTGGTAAGCTATTTGACTTTGAGCCCCCAGTCAGATTTTGCCAACCAGCGCTTTTTTGCCAATTTTGCCGGTATGAATTTTGCTCAGTTGCGTCAGCAATTATCGATTGGTATTCCCATTGGTATGTCGATTTTTTTTGAAGTAAGCGCCTTTAGTCTAGCTTCCATTATCATCAGCCCACTGGGTGAAATCGCGGTGGCAAGCCATCAGGTAGCGTTGACGATTTCATCGCAGTTATTTATGTTCCCGTTTTCAGTCGCGATGGCGCTCACCATCATGGTGTCAAATCGCTATGGCGCCAAAGATTACCGAGCGCTTAAACGTATCAAGCTCATCGGCATTGCCGTAGCCACGTCATTTGCAGTGATTAGCATGTTGTTAACTGCCATTTTTCGGCAAACCCTGCCAACTTTCTTTAGTGAAAACCCGCAAGTGATTCAGCAAGCCGCGCTGTTGTTATGGTTTGCCACTGTGTATCAGTTGTTTGATGCCTGGCAGGTCAATTTTGCGGGGATTTTGCGCGGTATGCAAGATACCACAGTACCGATGTTTATCACCTTATTTTGCTATTGGGTGGTAGCGATTCCGCTGGGTACCTATTTGGTGCGCCATACCGATATGGGGGCTAAAGGATTTTGGATCGCGCTGGTTGCAGCGCTGGGATTGGCGTCACTGCTGTTAGGGACGCGTTTATTACGTCAGCAAAAACGCTTAAAAATGGCTTGGCTATAAAATAACCTAAAAAGAAAATAATCTAAAAATAAAATGGCTTGGTAATAAAAACGACTTGAAAAAATGATTGGAAAATTCGCTTAGGCTATTTATTGTGAGTTATTGGTTATGGTCATGAATTGATGACCATGTTTGGGGTATTCAACCGATGATTTTTATAGCGATTTTTAATTAGAAATAAAGTAAAAATAAAGTAAAAAAGGGCTAACTAACGCCCTTTTTTATCGTTCATGAAAGCTTGTTAATTAAAGTTCTCGCCAGTGAAGATACCATCAAATAGCACACTGGACAAATAACGCTCACCACTATCTGGCAAAATAACCACAATGGTTTTGCCTTGCATCTCAGGGCGGCTTGCTAGTTGATAAGCCGCTTGCAGCGCTGCACCGCAAGAGATACCACATAAAATACCTTCTTGGGTCATCGCCCGTCTTGCCCATGCAATCGCATCATCGCCAGTTACCGTGATAACTTCATCAAGCAAATCAAGCGCAAGATTTTTTGGGATAAAGTTGGCGCCAATCCCTTGGATTTTATGCGGACCTGGGGTGATGGGTTTGCCTTCACGCGTCTGGGTAATAATCGGTGATTCCGCAGGCTCAACCGCGACGGTATAAAGCGGCTGATGTTTGATTTGTTTAAAATAACGGGCGATACCCGAAATCGTCCCGCCTGTACCCACGCCTGCCACTAGCGCATCCACCTTACCACCTGTGGCATTAAAAATCTCAGGTGCGGTGGTTTTGACATGAGTGTCTGGGTTGGCAGGGTTATCAAACTGTTGCGGCAAAAAGTATTCGCCAGGATGGTTGTCATGGATTTCTTGCGCAGCTTCCACCGCGCCTTTCATACCTAGCGAAGGCTCAGTAAGCACCAAGTGTGCGCCCAACGCAGCCAGCACTTTACGGCGCTCCATACTCATCGAAGCTGGCATGGTCAGCGTGATTTTATACCCTTTGGCTGCTGCCACAAACGCCAGCGCAATCCCCGTGTTACCGCTCGTCGGCTCGATGATTTGCATACCTGGCTTTAATAAGCCTGCTTGCTCAGCGGCTTGCACCATGCCCGCACCGATTCGGCATTTGACCGAAAACGCTGGGTTACGGCTTTCGATTTTGGCAAGCACGGTCACCCCCTGTGGCATGATATGATTAAGACGCACCAGCGGTGTGTTACCAATAGCATCGGCATTGTTGGCATATACCGCTGTGCCAAGGTTGGCGGGTGCGGTGTAGTGATCATCAGGTTGTTGTAGCATAATCATTCCCTTTTTTTGTGCTGTATTTTTTTAGTGGTCGTTCAAGTAATTTTTTAAGTATTAGCTTTAGAATTTTACGTCAGCGATTGCGCGGTGTCTAACGCCATTTGGTTAATTTAATATACCAAATTTGTCTAAGCCCTACTCAGCAATATCGCATTATCATTTGCCAAAACTGCCAAAATTAGCGACAATGACCTACCTTTTTTTGGATTGTAGGAAAAAATTATGTCATTACAACAGATTATTGAAGATGCTTTTGAAAACCGTGCCAACTTCAACCCCAATGACGCCACCGACGATGTGCGTGCCGCCGTCAATGATGTGCTCGCTCAGCTCGATGTGGGCACCTTGCGTGTCGCAGAGAAAAAAGACGGTGAATGGATCGTCAATCAATGGGTGAAAAAAGCGGTATTATTATCCTTTCGTCTGAACGACAACCGCATCATGAATGGCGGTCGTGACCTACAGTTCTTTGATAAAGTCGAAACCAAATTTTCAGATTGGGGCGATGAACAATTTGCCAGAGCAGGCGTGCGCGTAGTGCCACCTGCCGTCGCGCGTAAAGGTTCATACATTGCCAAAGGCGCTATCTTGATGCCATCTTACGTCAATATCGGCGCCTATGTCGATGAAGGCACAATGGTCGATACGTGGGCAACAGTAGGTTCATGCGCCCAAATCGGTAAAAACGTGCATCTATCAGGCGGTGTCGGCATTGGCGGCGTCCTTGAGCCGCTACAAGCCAACCCAACCATCATTGAAGACAACTGCTTTATCGGTGCGCGCTCAGAAATCGTTGAAGGTGTGATTGTTGAGGAAGGCTCGGTGATTTCGATGGGCGTGTATATCGGTCAATCAACCAAAATCCTAGACCGCGAAACAGGCGAAATCAGTTACGGCCGTATTCCTGCAGGGTCAGTGGTCGTGTCGGGCAGTTTGCCAAGCAAAGACGGCTCGCATAGCTTGTACTGTGCGGTAATCGTGAAAAAAGTGGACGCGCAAACCCGCTCTAAAACATCTATCAATGATTTGCTCAGAATGGACTAGATTTTTAGTCAAGATAACAGTAAATTATTTAAAGCAAATCAACCATGGTTTGCTTTTTTTATAGCCTTCAGCAAATTTTATAGCCTTTATTAAAGGAAACAGTATGTCGTCAAAACAAAACACCCCGTATGACAACGGCATTGCGGTACGCAAACAAGTCATGGGCGAAGCGCATGTGGAGCGTGCCATGTCACAAGTCACCGAATTTACTGCCCCACTACAAGACTGGATTAATGAACACGCCTGGGGCTCGACGTGGCAACGCGACGACACTGATGGAAAAGGCATTGACCGTAAAACCCGCTCACTGGTGACCATTGCCTTTTTAATCGCGCAAAAATCCCCAACAGAACTAAAAGGGCATATTCGCGGGGCGATTAATAACGGCGCAAGCGTGGCAGAAATTCAAGAAGTGCTACTACATAGTCTACCTTACTGCGGTGCACCCGCGGCACAAGAAGCTTATCGTGCTGCAGTGGACGTGTTAACCGAAATGAAATTGCTTTAACCGCTGAACACAAAGATTTATTGGCATAAATTTGATAAAATAAACGCTAATTTTTATTAGTTAATCACATTTATGCCAAATTCAACGCTACCCATCCGCAATACCGCCATTCCCACCACTGACCCCGAAGCAGGACTTAAAATCACTGAGATTTTTTATTCGCTGCAAGGTGAAGCCTTGACCGCAGGATTGCCGACGATTTTTATTCGCTTGACGGGCTGCCCGCTGCGCTGCGTGTATTGTGATACTGAATATGCCTTTGTCGGCGGCGAGCGCATGAGTTTGGCAGGGATTTTGGCAGTGTGTCAGAGTTTTCCGTGCCAGCGTATTTGTTTGACAGGTGGCGAACCTTTGGCCCAGCCCAATGCAATCGCTTTGATGAACTTGCTACTGGCGCATGGCTACGAGATTTCGCTTGAAACGTCGGGCGCACTGTCTGTGGCAGAGGTGCCAACGGCGGTATCTAAGGTCATGGATATCAAAACCCCAAGCTCTCAAGAAGCCGATAAAAATCTGTGGCAAAACCTCCCCTACTTAACTGCCCATGACCAAATCAAATTTGTCATTATGAATCGCGACGACTATGACTGGTCAAAACAAATCCTCGCAGACTACCAACTGGATAGGAAAGTCGCAACGGTATGGTTTTCTCCGATGTTTAATGTGGAAGAACGTCAAGCCAATGTACCTACCCTTGCCACTGACTTGGCAGAATGGATACTTGCCGATGCGCTGCCAGTGCGTTTTCAACTGCAACTACATAAAATCATTTGGGCAGATGCCAAAGGCAAATAGCCGCTGTCAAATAACCACTGCCAAATAACCACTGTCAAATCGTTAGAACACAACTTAGGGAAATATCAAGCCAATGGGAAAAATGATTGTTTGGGGGCTGATTGCATCGGCTTTTTTTAGCACGTCGTTTGTACTGTATCAATTGATGAGTGTACAAGGTGGACATTGGTTTTGGTCAGCAAGTTTTCGCTGTTTTTTTATGTGGCTGTTGTTATCGGTTTTTATTTTACTACAAAACAAACTCAATCCCTCCAAGCTACTAGAACTATTTAAACTATTTGCCAGTCATTGGCAGTTTTGGTGTGTGACCGGCGGCATTGGCCTGGGTACATATGGACTGCTGGCGTTTGCGGCAGATTATGCACAAGGGTGGGTGATTGCCGCGACCTATTTATTCACTGTCGTAGCAAGTTTGGTGGTGCTGAGTTTTTTTGGGCAATCATTTCAAAAAAAAGTCATTGTCTATTCGGTGATTGTATTTATCGGTGTGGTACTTGCCAATGTGGGTGAAGGGTTAAGGCATAGCACGAGCCAAGGCACTAATTGGCATGCTTTGTTGCTATTTGGTGCGCTGCCTGCCTTTATTGCCAGTTTTTGTTTTCCCTTGGGTAATCAATTAATTTGGCAAGCAGGACAGCCCAAAGGGGACTCTACCTATCATACCGATGCAATAAGCAAGGCAGCGAGCAATGAAACGCGCAAAGTAACGAGCGAATTGGCAACGAGCAAATTGCTACAAAAAGTACCGCAAGTAACTTCCCCACTGCTATCAAATCCCTTGCATAAAGTCTGGCTGATGTCGCTAGGGTCATTGCCGATGTGGCTGGTATTAGGCTTTATGGTACAACCGCCCGCGCCCAGTGTCTCACAAATGACCATTAGTTTTTTGGTTGCGTTGATGGCAGGGGTGCTCGGTACGACCACTTTTTTACATGCCCGTAGTCTTGCCAAACAGCCACAACAACTGGCCGCCGTCGATGCCACCCAAGGCAGTGAAATTATTTTTGCGTTGTTAGGCGGCATGTTGCTGCTGCACACGCCCATGCCATCAGGCTTAAGTTTTGTGGGGATTGCGTTGGTGATTATTGGGCTTGTGCTGTTTGCCAAGCAACGCTAGCGGTAGTCCACGTTGTCATAGTTTGCTATAATGCAGGCACTTTTACGTTAACCCTTTATTTAACCGATTAGGATTATTTGATGAATACTTTGACCGCTCTTTCACCTATTGATGGTCGCTATGCCAGTAAAGTGGATAGTTTACGTCCTTACCTGTCAGAATTTGGCTTGATTCATGCCCGTGTGACGGTGGAAGTGCGCTGGTTGCAGACCCTTGCCAATCATGCAGATATTCATGAAATTCAGCCTTTTTCGGCAGCGACCAATGAGCGCTTGGATGCGATTGTAGCCAATTTTAGCGAAGCAGACGCGATGCGTATCAAAGACATCGAACGCATCACCAACCATGATGTCAAAGCCGTTGAATACTTTTTAAAAGAAAAAATTGCCGACATCGATGCGCTAAAAGACGCGGGTGAATTTATTCATTTTGCCTGTACCTCTGAAGACATCAATAACTTATCGCACGCGTTGATGTTAAAATCCGGTCGCGACGTACTGGCGCAATCGATGCAAAAAATCATTGATGAGATTGCAGCCCTCGCCGAAACCCATGCCGACCAACCCATGCTGTCACGCACGCATGGGCAAACCGCCAGTCCAACGACTTTGGGTAAAGAAATGGCAAACGTGGCGTACCGTCTGCATCGCCAACTCAAGCAATTTAATAACGTAGAATTGCTAGGTAAAATCAATGGTGCAGTGGGCAACTACAACGCGCACCTGTCAGCCTACCCACAAATCGACTGGGCAAAAAATGCCGAAAACTTTGTCACCAGCCTTGGGTTGACCTTTAATCCCTATACCACCCAAATTGAGCCACATGACTATATCGCCGAATTGTTTGACGCCCTGCGCCGTTACAATACCATTTTGATTGATTTTAACCGCGATGTATGGACGTATATCTCCTTGGGTTATTTCAAACAAAAACTCAAAGATGGCGAAGTGGGCTCATCCACCATGCCACACAAAGTCAACCCAATTGACTTTGAAAACTCAGAAGGTAATCTAGGTATTGCCAATGCCATGCTCGCGCATTTGGGTGAAAAACTGCCGATTTCTCGTATGCAGCGCGACTTGACTGACTCAACGGTTCTGCGCAATATGGGAGTGGGTTTTGCCCAAAGTCTGATTGCCTTTGACGCCTGCTTAAAAGGTATTGGCAAATTAGAGCTTAATGCCAATCGTCTCAATGAAGACTTGGATTTTGCACAAGAAGTGTTGGCTGAGCCAATCCAAACCGTGATGCGTCGCTACAATGTTGAAAAACCCTATGAGAAACTAAAAGCCTTGACCCGCGGCCAAGCTATGACCCGTGAGATGATGGTCAACTTCGTCAATGGCGATGAACTGACAGCCGTGCCAGAAGCTGAGCGTCAACGTTTGGCTGATTTGACCCCTGCCACTTATACAGGTAATGCAGCACAGCAAGCCAAAAACTTGAAAAATTTATTAAAATAAGACTTTTCGCTCATCAAAAATCAAAAAGGACGCCTAAGCGTCCTTTTTTTACATGATTTTTTACATGATTTTTTACATAAATTTTTTTAGATGAATTTATTGATTGAGCTTTGGGTTATTTTTTGGCATAGCCTTGTTGGTTAAGATAAGGCAGCACCTCGGGACGGACGGGTTTATCCAAATAACTTTCAATGGTTTGCACCCAATCTGACCCTGCTTGACCACGCGCCGCATAATATTCTGCAACGGTTTGGTTGTACTGGTCTAATGCGGATTTGTCAGCGGGTTCATATTGGTTGGTGGAAACTACTAATGCCTTTGGCAAACGTGGACGCATGGCAGGGTTTTGGTCAGGATAACCCAATGCCATGCCAAATAGCGGCACGACGCCTTGTGGCAGTTTGAGTATGTCGCCCATCCGTCTGATGTCATTGCGGATACTGCCCAAATACACACCACCCAATCCTATACTCTCAGCCGCTAGTAGCAGATTTTGCGCCATAATGGCTGCATCAACCGCCCCAACAATGGTGACTTCAGTCCAATCAATTTGCGCGTTGGGTACAAGGGTTTGATGGCGGTGGTTGTCCATACAAAAAATTAGCAGCTCGGCACACTGCTCCACATAGGGATGACCGTATTTTTCCCCGTCTTTGGCTTGCTGGGCATCGGCGCAAATACGGCGAATGTCATAGCGCTGCTTTGCATCTGTCACCCGAATAATGCTTGCCGACTGCAAAAATCCCGATGATGAGCCTGCCATCCCCGCTTCGATAAGCTGCTCAAACGTCGCTGCATCTATTGGTTGATTGGTGAATTTACGAATTGAGCGATGATTGAGTATCGTCTCTAGGGTGGGTTTACTGTCACTATGCTCACTATGCGTTGTCATATTTTCTGTTGTCATGGTTTGCCTTGTTATGGTTTGTGTTGTTATAAGTTGGGTTATGGTTTGATTAGGCTTAGGGTTGGTATGTTTGAATCAGTTTTTGCGCTTGCACAATCACCGGGGTATCGACCATCTGTCCATCCATGGCAAATGCCGCAAGCCCTGTCTGTGCATAATGGTCAACCACTTTTTTGGCAAAGGCAAGCTGTGCTTGGCTGGGTCTAGCCAGTGCATTGACAATAGCGACTTGGTTTGGGTGAATACACAGCATCCCTGAAAAACCCAAATCGCGCCACCCATTGACCCGCTGAGTCAAACCGTCATCGTCATTAAAAGGCGGATATACGCATTCAATCGGTGGGGTGAGCGCATTGATGGCACTATGTAAGCTTAGCTGATAACGGATTTGGTTGGCAACCATCTGCCCTGCCTCGCTGTCTGCACGCACGCCCAATTTTTCACAGATATCCAAAAAGCCAAAACTAAGCGCAGTCAAGCCTGCCGCAGCGGCGATGTCGGGTATATTTGCCATGCCTTTGGGTGTCTCAATCAAGGCAATCATGGGTTTGGCGAGCGCATGACGCACGCGGTCAATCTCTATGGCGTGCTCGACTTTGGGTAGCACTACCCCAATCACATTGTTGATTGCAGGCAGTGGCAAAGATTTGAGCAAATCAATATCGCCCGCTTGGTGGTTGCTACTTGCGGCATTGATACGCACCCAAACAGGCTGGGCATCGGCGCCGCTTAGATAATTGACCACATTGTCACGCGACTGCATTTTGACACTATCACTGACCGCATCTTCTAAGTCAATTATCACCGTATCTGCGCCACGGGCAAAGGCTTTTTCCACCCGCTCAATATTGATGGCGGGTACAAACAAATAACTGGTTGCGCTCAATCCTTTGGGTTTTGCTACATTATTTTCGCTCATGAGACATCCTTTTTCGTCAATTTTTGGTGAGATATTTTTCTTTTTGGCAAACAGCTTATCAAACAGTTTATCCAGCAACAACGCCCTACCCAAAGTAACGCGTTTTTTAGTTTATTTTAAAACCGTCAATTTGGCTTTTTCACTGCGGCTAAACAGTAAATTTAACACGATGGCGACCACTGTCGCAGTACCGATACCGCCCAAATTAAATTGTCCAATATGTAAGCTAAAATCCCCAGCCCCCATAATGACCGTCACCGCAGCAATGATTAAATTAGCATTTTTGCTAAAATCAATGTGATTATCCAGCCAAATTTTGACCCCTGCTACCGTGATAAGCCCAAACACCACGATAGAGGCACCGCCAAGTAACGGCGCTGGGATGGTATGGATAATCGCGCCAAATTTTGGTGACAGCCCCAGTAGTACAGCAATCAAGCCTGCCACCACAAAAACCGTGGTCGAGTATACTTTGGTCACTGCCATCACGCCGATATTTTCCGCATAGGTTGTCACGCCCGTACCGCCCATGCTCGATGACATCGCCGTACATAGACCATCGGCGAAAAACGCCCGTCCCATATAAGGCGATACCGCTTGTCCTGTCATGGCTTCTACCGCTTTGATATGTCCTAAATTTTCGGCGATTAAAATAAACGCAACTGGGGCAATCAAAATTATTGCGTTAATATCAAACGTCGGATGATAAAAATTCGGTAATCCAACCCAAGCTGCTTGGGCAACTGGGGTAAAATCAATCGGCTTGCCATACCCAAGCACATTGGTGAGCACAAAATATGCCATATACGCCAATACCAAACCAATCAGTAGCAACAAACGACGTAGCATACCGCGGCTAAACACAGCGACCGCACTGATACTCAGCACCGTCATCAACGCAACCCAACTATCAAACTGGTTGCCCGACACGCCTTTGATAGTCACTGGCGCCAAGTTTAGCCCGATAATCATCACAATCGCACCAGTTACCACAGGCGGCATGAGTTTTTCAATCCAGCCAACCCCTGTTTTCATCACCAGTAATCCGACCATGGCATAAAAAATACCACAGACAAAAATACCACCGAGCGCCACGGATAAATTACCATTAAAGCCTGAGCCTGTATAAGCCGTCGCGGTAATCACGGGCGCGATAAACGCAAAACTTGACCCTAAATAACTGGGTACTCGCCCACCGGTTAAAAAGAAAAACAGCACCGTACTGAGCCCTGCCATCAAAATCGCAAGGTTGGCATCAAATCCCATCAGTAACGGCGCAAGCACCGTTGCCCCAAACATGGCAAAAGCATGTTGCAGCCCAAGTAGCAAACTTTTATCAGCAGGTAAATACTCATGAATACGCACAGGATGATGATCTAAATGCCCATCGTAAGGCTGCCATTTTGGGAACCAGCCGCTATCATTACCGGTATTTTGATGGGTTGGTTGTCTTTGCGAATTTGCCATAATTTTGCTCTCATCTGTCAACTGCGCGAATTTTACACGTTATTTTTGTTTTGTCAAAAAACCCTGCGCTTTGAGCCAATCTTCTGCAGCAGCGACATACGGTTGACTATAGTAATCGGCAAATTTTTGACGGTATGGCTTACGCTCACGCGGTTCATTAAAGGCCAAAATGGTTTGCTCATAATCGGCGAGCATTTGTGGTAACGCGTCAACTTGATAGTGATTATCAAAATACACCGCAGATTTTGGTAAACGCGGTTTTAGGCGCATTTCCACGCTAGGTTTACCGATACATAAGCCGAAAATTGGATAGGTATATTTTGGTAGCTTAAGCAGTTCGATTAAGTCATTGGCAATCATACGCAAACCGCCAATCGGACAGGTGGCATAACCCAAACTCTCTGCCGCCACCGTGGCATTTTGCGCCGCCAATGCTGTATCGGTAGCCAGCGTAATCAATGTATCACTATCCTTAAACCCCTCAAAGCTGCCGTCATACGCTTGACTGCTCAAATAGGCGCGATAACCATCCATCACAAATACCAAAAACACACTACATTGGGCTATCTGTGGGTTACGCGGTTGCAAATCGACGATTTTTTGGCGTAACGCCTTATCACTGATGTTGATAATGCTGTAGTGCTGTCCGTTTTGCCAACTGGGCGCTTGCTGGGCGCATTTGATGATGTCATTTAATTGCGAATCTGGGACAGTGGCGCTACTGTCAAATTCTCGATACACCCGATGATTTTGTAAAATTTCAATGGTTTGATTACTCACAGTTTGATTACTCGTAGCTTGGTTACTCACAGTTTTATTATTCATATTTGCCCCGTTAAAAGTGATTTAAACATGATTTAATGATTGTTGATGTTGATACGGTCGCCAAAGTAGCGCCACCCCAATAAGCAAAACAATAGCTGAGACGGGTAACAACGCAAGCCAAATATTTTTGCCTGTTGCAACTAGCGCAGTTAGCGGTCCGATAAGCTGCCCAAATGCAAAACTTGCGGTCATCAGCGCACTTAAGTTGTATTTAGGGTAGTGCGTAACTTGGCTTGCTGCCACTTGCAACCCTGCCATCGTCACCACCATAAAGGTGCCGCCCAACATCAGCGCTGACAACATCAAACCTGCCAACGACTGCCAAAGCGCAGGCAATAACGTGCCAACCGCCATGATGATTTGTGACACTCGCCAAACGCCGAGCAAAGAAACATTGTTATAATGGCGCTGTAATCCCTGCGACAACACCACCGACAAAGTCGCCGCCAACCCAAAAAATGGCCAAATCAGCAAATAACTTTGCCCCGATAACCATTGCTTGGCGATTTGTGGCAAAAAAGTCGCAGGTAAAATATAGCCAAATCCAAATAAGCCGTAAGCAGTTAATAAATTCGCTAATTTCAGCTTGGCAGGTAGGGGTATGCTAGAAAAGGTAGTATTGGTATGGCTGGCTTTGGTAGGGTGGGCTTTGGCAGCGGCTGTTGTGGCAGCAGCTTTTGAGGCAAACTGCGAGTTGATTTTCGCCATCAAAAAGGTGACAAGCAGGGTGGCGAACAGCGCAATCATGCCTAAATACTGCCATAATCGACTCGATAATGGACTCAATGATGACTGAGCCGCGATAGTCGCCGTCGCTGATTGAAAAATAAAATAGCTACAAATCAATCCTGTGAGGGTGATACCGATACCCACACCCGTATAAATCAAGCCGCTTGTGGCTATCTGTCTTGATTTTAACCAATTGATTGCAAACGCACTGATAGATACTAGCACCCAAGCGCTTGCCACGCCCGCCAAAAAGCGTAGCACTAGCAACCAACCAAAACCGCTTAGCGAAGCCAGCCAAGTGGTGAGTGTCACCAAGCTGAGACCTAATATGACAAAAAGCGTATGTCGCTTACTTTTAAGCAGTGACAGCGCCCCGACTAAATAGCCAATATAGTTACTACTTGATAACCACGCCGTTTGCGCAAGATGCACCGTGCCTTCTTGTATCATTAAAGGCAAAATCGGTGTAAAGGCAAATCGCCCGATTCCCATCGCCACGGCAAGCGCGGTAATCGCTAGGATAAAGCAAAATATAATCTGTTGTCGGTCAGATTGTGACATTTTGCGTTACCCCTTGATTTTATTGACACAGCTTGTCAGCGTTTAAGCTTGCATTTTAAAGATTGTTGAGCATACTTTGCAAGGTTTCCTTCACATTTTTGGACGACATATTAGCTTGGCTTAATATCAAAGCGTCGTTAACCATTGACTTTTTGTCTGCTACCAAGGCATTCCAATTTGATAATCCTTGAATCAAACGCGACGCCAACAGTGGGTTACGTTTATCCAAATCTTGCATCATGCTCAAATACTGCTCAACGCCCTGCTGTGTCCAAATTTTGGTAGGCTGCGCGAGCAATCCGCCGAGCACCGCCCGCACCCGGTTTGGGGTATTGATATCAAAGTCTTGATGTGAGGTTAACGCAAAAATATCGGCAACGCTCGCCTGGCTGTCATTGGCTTGGACACCAAACCATAAATCCATCACCAATGCATCATGATGAAAGCGTTGGTAAAAATCGGCAAGCCATTCAGCTTTTTGGGGCAAACCATGCGCCACCGCCGCATTTAACGCGCCTAAACGCTCAGTCATACAAGACGCTTGTTGGTATTGGGTAATCGCCCAATGTTTGGCATCACTCACGCCTGCCAATAACGCCATATCCAGTACCACATTTCGCCACGCCCGCACACCCATCGCTTCGGCTGTATCTTCATACGCGGTAATCGGCAGTTTGGCATACGCACTTTGCCAAATGTCTTTAAGCTCAACCGCCACGGCTTTTTTGACCGCTTGATGACGGGCACGAACTTGGCTAGGGTCATAGTCGGTCTGAATCGCACTGCCCAGCTCTCGCTCGCTTGGCATATCTAGTAACCGCGCCGCTAGCATGGGGTCGTTTTCTGATAGCGCTGGCAGACTGGCTTTTAATGCCGTGATATAGGCATCGGTATCGGCATTTTGCAATAAAATACGATTGACCAACAACTGTGCCGCTTGCCAACGGTTAAAGCCATTGGTCTCATACTGCATCAAAAACGCCAAATCATTATTGCTATACTCAAAATTGAGCTGAACAGGCGCGGAAAAATCACGAAGCAATGACACCACAGGGTCAAAATCCGCTGTGGTAAACAAACCGTCAAAGTTAAACGCCTGACGCTCATCGCGCAGTAACACCAAATCTTCGTGTACCAGTTGCCCAGTAGCACGGTTAAAAATCGCCATTTTGATAGGAATTGGCAAAGCTTTTGGTGCAGGATAGCCTGCCACTGGGCGCGTTTGTTGGCTTAGCGTCAAGATAAGCTTGTCAGCTGTTTTTTCAAAATACCCCGACAACACAGGTGTTCCTGGCTGGGTATACCAATCAATAAATGTTTCAATACTTGGGTCTGCAACGCTCAGTGCAGATAACAAGTCTTCTACCGTGACCGCTTGCCCGTCATAACGGCGAAAATATTCGTCCGTGCCTTGGCGGAATTTTTCTTTGCCGAGCGTATTGGCAATCATGCGCACGATTTCTGCGCCTTTCTCGTACACGGTGGCGGTGTAGAAATTATTAATCTCGACAAAATGGTCAGGGCGTGGCGGGTGCGCCAATGGGCTGGCATCTTCAGGAAACTGTGCCGCTCGCAATGTTGCCACATCATCAATCCGCTGTACCGCAGGGGAATGCAGATTTTCAGAAAAAGACTGGTCACGAAATACAGTAAAGCCTTCTTTTAGGCACAGCTGAAACCAGTCACGGCAGGTGATACGGTTACCCGTCCAGTTATGGAAGTATTCATGAGCAATCACCGCTTTGACATTAAAGTTACGGCGATCGGTGGTGGTCTCTGGGCTAGATAGTACGCAAGCGGTGTTAAAGATATTTAATCCCTTGTTTTCCATCGCGCCCATATTAAACTGGCTAACCGCCACAATCATATAGCGGTCAAGGTCATACGCCCGTCCGTAGTTGTCTTCGTCCCATTTCATTGAGTCTTTTAACGCTTGCATGCCGACATGGCACTGCTCGATGTTCTCATGCTTGGCGTATAATTCAAGCAGCACCTCACGCCCTTCACTGGTAACATACTGATCGGTCAATACGTCCAAATCTGCCATCACGCAAGCAAATAGATAACTCGGTTTTTTGGTTGGGTCTTGCCACACCGCAAAATGACGGTCGCCCGCAAGCTCGCCTTGGTCGATTAAATTACCATTGGCAAGCAGCGTTGGGTAAGTTTTATCTGCTTCAATACGTGTGGTGAAGGTGGCAAGCACATCGGGACGGTCTGGATAAAAGGTAATTTTACGAAACCCTTCTGGCTCACACTGGGTACAGAACATTTTGTCCGCCCCTTCCCCTGCTTGGTATAAACCTTCAAGACTGGTATTGGTTTGCGGCACGATGGTGACAACGGTGGTAATCTGACAAGTGTCTGGCGCGTTAACAATCGTTAGGCTTTCTTGGTCTAGTTGGTAGTCGCTTTCGCTTAAAATTTTGCCGTTTAAGGTAATTGATTCAAGTTGTAATTCTCGTCCAAAGAGTACCAAGTCGCCTGCCGTGTTTCTTGTCATGTCAAGATTGGCGGTGACGGTTGCATGCTTTTTATCCGCGCCGTCAAACAACTCAATGTTAAGGTCAATGTGATTGACGCTAAAGACTGGCGGCGTGTAGTCTTTTAGGTAGATTTTTTGCGGTTGGTTACTATTTAATCGGTTACTATTTAAACTGGGGTCTGGCGTGGGTATATTAGCGGGTACATCAGGCATTTCGGTGTTTAATAGCTGTGGATTTTCGGTTTGGTTGGTTTCGGTGACGTTGGTCATATATTTCTTTAGCTCGCAATGTGTTGTTAAAAATTATTCTCATTCAATGTGGCTATTATGCCATAATTAATGAGGTTTTTTGGTCACAAACCATAATGACTTTGTTATTACATTTTCATGCTATTTTTTTTATTTTTATCGGATAAAATTTCAACTCTTCTTGACTCATTTGTGGGTGACATGATGGATAATTTTGTAGGTAATTTATTTGATTTAGATTGGAAATTGATGGTAGTTCACATGTTTCAAATGGTGATAGCATTTGTATTGGTATTACCTGTAGGCTACAATCGTGAGAACAGTCGACAAAACATTGGGCTGCGCACTTTTCCGCTTGTAAGCCTGGCAAGCTGTAGTTTCGCGCTGCTTGCGTTTGAAGTGCAAGGCAAAGACCCCAGTGCGATGGGGCGCATCGTAAGCGGAGTGGTGACAGGGATTGGCTTTATCGGCGGTGGGGCAATTCTCAAAAAAGATGGCATGATTGAAGGGACGTCGACAGCGGCTGCGATTTGGTCGGCAGGCTGTGTGGGCGTGGCAGTGGCGATGGGGCGGCTAGAGATTGCGGTATTGATTAGCGTATTTATGGTAGGGATTTTTTATTTTGTTAGTCCGTTAAAACAAAAACTTAGCAAGGATAATGATGATGTTTAGGGTAAAAAGTTGGATGACAGCTTAAACTTGCCCCAAGAAAAGCTGTTACTTTTCTTGGGGTAAAACCGCTAGTTTAACACCCATCGTCTACCATCATTGCAACACAAACTCTCTTAGGCTTACTACTTTATCGCGCACTTTTGCCGCTTCCTCAAACTTCAAATCACGCGACAAGGCTTTCATCTCTTTTTCTAACCGAGCAATCTCTTTGGCAAGCAAATCAGGCGAACGCAAAATCGAAATATCCACATCAGGGAACGCATGGGTGACCGCAATCGCTTGGTTATCATTCGGGGCTTCTGCCTCGCCTGTGTCGATTTTATCGGTAATCTGACGGCGAGCGGATGTCGGCGTGATGCCATGTTCTTCGTTATACGCCATCTGTTTGGCACGGCGACGCTCAGTTTCTTCAATCGCCTTTTGCATACTCGGGGTAATGCTGTCAGCATACAAAATCGCCTTACCATTGACATGGCGCGCGGCACGACCGATGGTCTGAATGAGCGAACGCTCCGAGCGTAAAAAGCCTTCTTTATCCGCATCAAAAATCGCCACCAAGCTCACCTCAGGCATATCCAAACCCTCACGCAACAGATTGATACCAACCAGCACATCATGCACGCCTGTGCGCAGTTCATGGATGATTTTCATCCGCTCCACCGTGTCGATATCCGAGTGCAAATAAGCGACTTTGATATTGTACTCTTTTAGGTAACTGGTCAAATCTTCTGCCATGCGTTTGGTGAGCGTGGTAATCAGCACTCGCTCATCTTTGGCTTTACGAATGTTGATTTCTGATAGCACATCATCAACTTGGGTCAAGACAGGACGAATCTCAAGCTGAGGATCAACTAGACCGGTCGGACGTACCACCTGTTCAACGACCTGTTCGCTATGCTCAAGCTCGTATTGGGCAGGGGTCGCTGACACAAAAATGGTCGCAGGAGTAATACGCTCCCATTCTTCAAACATCAGCGGGCGGTTATCCATCGCAGACGGTAGGCGAAAGCCATAATTGACCAAGGTTTCTTTACGACTTCTATCGCCTTTGTACATCGCGCCGACTTGTGGCACGGTTACATGGCTTTCGTCAATAAATAGCAAGGCATCGGGCGGAATGTAGTCAAACAACGTCGGCGGTGCTTCACCTGCAGGACGTCCCGATAAATGGCGCGAATAGTTCTCAATGCCGTTACAGTAGCCAAGCTGTTGAATCATTTCTAAATCATAAGTGGTGCGTTCTTTGATACGCTGCGCTTCAATCAGTTTGTCATGCGCTCGAAAATACTCAAGGCGTTGTTCAAGCTCGGCTTTGATAGTGTCACTGGCTCTTTCTAGTTTGTCTCGTGGGGTGACGTAGTGAGATTTTGGATAGATGGTAATGCGTGGCACACTGCGCACGTTCTTGCCTGTCAACGGGTCAAACCAAGTGATTTTTTCCACTTCATCATCAAACATACTAATACGCACCGCAAGCTGTTCAGACTCAGCGGGGTAAATGTCCAGAACTTCACCACGCAAGCGGTAAGTACCTCGCCCAAAGTCAAGCTCGTTACGCGTATATTGCAGCTCCACCAAGCGTTTGAGCATGGCAGTGCGATCGATTTTGTCACCCACTACGATGTGGAGGAGCATTTTTAGGTAGCTTTCTGGGTCACCAAGACCATAGATACAAGACACCGATGCAATGATAATGGCGTCACGACGTTCGAGTAGCGCACGCGTGGCGGACAGTCGCATTTGGTCGATATGGTCGTTAATGGCGCTGTCTTTTTCGATAAAAGTATCGCTGGCAGGCACATATGCTTCAGGCTGATAATAGTCGTAATAACTGACAAAATACTCCACAGCATTGTGGGGAAAGAACGCCTTAAACTCACCATATAGCTGGGCAGCAAGGGTTTTGTTGTGTGCCATGATAATGGTGGGACGCTGGCATTGGGAAATCACTTTTGCCATGGTGTAGGTTTTACCTGAGCCTGTCACCCCTAAGAGCAGCTGACCGTGCATGCCTTTGTCGACACCGTCAACCAATTTGGCAATCGCTTGCGGTTGGTCGCCTGAAGGTTCAAATTCGGTCACCATCTCAAAAGGTTTACTCGAGATTTGGGTGCCACTGGCATTGACACCTGTGATTTGGGCATCATCTTGGATTTGGCGGGCAAGTTGGCTAAGTTCACGTTCGGAGCGGGAAGATTGAGGTGGTCGCATTTTATTGTCTTTATAGTAGTCAAAGATGGGTAAATAATGGGGTTGATGGGTGAGAAGTTAAAGCAGAATAACGCGAAATATTGTATCAGTGACTGGGTTTATTAAAAAAGACCAACCATTAACAAACCACCCCTCATCAAATTTGTTAAAATTACCCCATTAGCCTATTCCAGTTAGGCATTTAAAAGCATTAGGTTAATTTGGCAAAATCCCTTATAATATCCCCTGACTTTTTCCATTTTAGCGGCAGTGACTTGTATGAGTCATTTTGCTATTAGTCATATTAATCATTTTTTCGTTAATCATTTTGCAAACTTGCTCGTGCTGTATTGCAGTCCGTGACTTTCTATTTTTGCTTTGTTCTCGTTTTAAAAATGTAAAATAGAGATAGGTTTGCAAAGCGATTAATTTTCTATCACCCTTGATGTAATGAGAAAATTAAATGCGTGAATATCAACTATTTACCTCTGAATCCGTCAGTGAAGGTCACCCAGACAAACTCGCTGACCAAATCTCTGATGCTATCCTTGATGCCATCCTTGAGCAAGACATCCATGCGCGTGTGGCGTGCGAAACCTTGACCAAAACAGGCGGCGTGGTGCTGGCGGGTGAAATCTCTACCACCGCCAATGTTGATTTTGAAAAAATCGTGCGTGATACCGTCCTGCGCGTCGGCTACAACAGCTCAGAATTGGGCTTTGATGGCGCAACCTGCGCGGTTATCAATATGCTTGGTAAACAATCCCCAGAAATCGCCCAAGGCGTTGACCGCTCGCGCCCTGAAGAGCAAGGTGCCGGTGACCAAGGCTTGATGTTTGGTTATGCCACCCATGAGACAGATGTGTTGATGCCTGCCCCCATTCAGTTTTCCCATCGTTTGATGGAAAAGCAAGCGCAATTGCGTAAAGATGGCACATTAGCGTGGCTGCGTCCCGATGCCAAAGCGCAAGTCACGGTACGCTATGATGGCGATAAACCTGCGTTTATTGATGCACTGGTACTATCAACCCAACACGATCCCAGTATCTCGCAAAAAGACTTGCATGAAGCGGTCATGGAAGAAATCATCAAGCCTGTCATTCCAGCCACGATGCTGCATAAAGACACGAAGTATCATATCAACCCAACCGGGTTATTTGTGATTGGTGGTCCTGTGGGGGATGCAGGCTTGACGGGTCGTAAAATCATCGTAGACACGTATGGCGGCATGGCCCGTCACGGCGGCGGTGCGTTCTCAGGTAAAGATCCATCAAAGGTTGACCGCAGTGCAGCCTATGCAGGGCGTTATGTTGCCAAAAATATTGTAGCGGCAGGACTGGCGGAGCGCTGTGAAATTCAAGTAAGTTATGCCATTGGGGTGGCAGAGCCAACCTCTATTTCTGTCAACACTTTTGGCACGGGCAAAATCAGCGATGACAAGATTGTCGATTTTATCCGCCAGCATTTTGATTTACGTCCGTATGGTATTACGCGTATGCTTAACCTACTCCAGCCCATGTATGAGCAAACGGCGAGCTATGGTCACTTTGGTCGCCAAGGCACTGAAACCGCTTTTACTTGGGAGCGTACTGACCGCGCAGCACTACTTAGAGCAGACGCGGGTTTATAATTTTATTGACGAAATACAAGATTTGTAGGGTGCGTTTTACGCACCTTTTTAACATTTAATTGATGGTAGAAAATTGTAGAGAAAAATTATGAGCGAAAACACCAACCAAATCACCGAAGAAATGAACGCGTTTTATGAGCGCGCTGATGAGTTTATCCAGCTTGCCAATACCCTTCGCACCGATGATATACACGCAGGTAAAATCAATGCCTCCATGCTGTATGCGGTGGCGCGTTTTAGTGCATGGACAGCGGCCACGGGCTTTGTCAAAGGCGCTGATTATGCCAAAGAAAAGCAAGATATTATTGAGCACTTTAGCAAAAACTTTGAGCGTATGCTGTCGGATAATATCGATGATTATGCCGAAAACTTCCAAAAATACATGCAAATCGGCAATTGATTGCAGTCCAACAACACGAGCATTTCATTAAAAAAGCGTATTGAATCGTCATACGCTTTTTTTATTGCAGCGCTTATCATCTAAACCCCCAATTATTTTAACAATTAATTATTTAAACAATCGGTAAAACAACCAACCTATTATCAGGATGACCAAGATAATCACACTCACGCGTTTCACCCATCTTGGCAATAACGGTAGGGTGATATTTTCTTGTTTGAGATGGTTATCAAGCCCTTGTGTCAATGTGCTAAAGCCTTGCTCTTTAGTCTCTACTGATGGCGCAGGATGGGCAGTAGGCGGCGTTTGACTGTTTGCCGCTAACGCTTGATTTTCATACGCATCAATTTGTTGTTTTGCCTCGTCTAAGCTAATCCCCTGCTCTTGTGCGTGGGTTTTGATGGCGATGACGTAGTTTTTTTTATCGACCAGTTGTTTGATATGACTCGGTAACGTTGATTGTGCCATAAGTAATTCCTCAAATTCTAACCCGTATATCATGCCTAGTTTGTTAAACTTATTTTAGAAGAATGTAGCAACGGGCGGCTGTTTATTGTAAATAAATGTAAATAAATGATTCATACTTTGGGTAAAATATTCACCTTTTAAAAGTTAGAGCGAATAATTATGTAAAAATAGAAGTTTACTATTCATTTTTAGCATACTTTTATTTTTACTTAACTTAGTTTTTAAAAATTGCGTACTGACAGCTAGTTTTTTTGTGCGTATACTTATGGATATACTAAGGCAAAGCAGCAAATAACCCGCCCTAAACTTAAAGCAGGGCTGATTAACACTAACTTTGCTGTTTTCCCCTTCAATCATGTAAAAAGGAAGCAACATGGCACCTATCTCTGCAGGTCGCAAATTCCGTGACGCCATCGAGTCTGAAAAAGCCGAAGGTCGTCCCCTTCAAATCGTTGGCACGATCAATGCCTACACTGCCATGATGGCAAGCCAAGTCGGTCATAAAGCAATTTATCTCTCAGGTGGCGGTGTTGCTAACGCCTCATTTGGTTTGCCTGACCTCGGTATGACGAGCCTTAACGATGTATTAACCGATGCCACCCGTATCACCAATGCGGTTGACACGCCATTATTGGTTGACATCGACACAGGTTGGGGCGGCGCATTTAACATCGCCCAAACCATTAAACAAATGGAAAAAGCAGGCGTTGCCGCGGTCCATATCGAAGACCAAGTGGCGCAAAAACGCTGTGGTCATCGCCCCAACAAAGAAATCGTCTCAACCGCTGAAATGGTGGACCGCCTAAAAGCTGCGCTGGATGCCAAAGTTGACCCGGATTTTGTGGTGATGGCACGAACCGATGCGCTGTCAGTGGAAGGTTTGGATGCCGCGGTTGAACGTGCGGTGGCGTTTCAAGAAGCAGGCGCGGACATGATTTTTGCTGAAGCATTGACCGATATTGCCATGTACCGCAAATTTACCGACGTGTTAGACATTCCCGTGCTTGCCAATATGACTGAGTTTGGGCAAACCGACCTTTATAGCACCAAAGAACTTTTTGACGTGGGTGTTGACATGGTACTTTATCCATTGTCTGCGTTTCGTGCGATGAACAAAGCCGCCCTCAATGTTTACCAAGCCTTAAAAGATGAAGGTGTACAAACCTCCGTGGTCGACACCATGCAAACCCGTATGGAATTGTATGATTTCTTAAATTACCACTCATATGAGCAAAAACTTGACGCATTATTTAAATCAAAAAAATAATTGGCGAACTATGCCAAACAAACACTTAATGAAGCTAAAAAGGAGTTTTACCATGTCAAAAGACACCCCAGTGACAGACGCGACTGACAATAAGCCAAAACCCAAAAAAAGCGTTGCCCTATCAGGGGTACCCGCCGGTAACACTGCCCTATGTACCGTGGGTCGTACAGGCAATGACTTAAGCTATCGTGGTTATGATATTTTGGATTTGGCAAAAGACAGCGAGTTTGAAGAAGTGGCTCACTTACTGATTCATGGTCATTTGCCAAACCGTCATGAGCTAGCGGCGTACAAGAAAAAACTCAAAACCCTGCGTAACTTGCCGGTCAATGTACTGGCGGTGCTTGAAGCCCTGCCTGCCCACGCCCACCCGATGGATGTGATGCGTACCGGCGTATCAGCACTGGGCTGCACCTTGCCCGAGCGTGAAAGCCAACCTACTTCAGAAGCCCGTGATATCGCTGACAAGCTTATCGCCTCATTAGGCTCAATGCTACTGTACTGGTACCACTATAGCCACAATGGCAAAGTCATCAGCCTTGAGAGCGACCAAGACAGCATTGGCGGTCACTTCCTTGAGCTACTACAGGGTGAAGCCCCCAGTGAAAGCCATATCAAAGCCATGCACATCTCGCTTATTTTGTATGCTGAGCATGAGTTCAATGCGTCAACCTTCACCAACCGCGTGATCACGGGGACTGGCTCGGATATGTACTCCGCCATCTCAGGCGCAATCGGTGCGTTAAAAGGTCCAAAACATGGCGGCGCCAATGAAGTGGCGTATGACATCCAAAAACGCTACCGCAATGCCGACGACGCAGAAAAAGACATCCTTGAACGTCTTGAGAAAAAAGAAGTTATCATTGGCTTTGGTCATCCTGTGTATACTGTGAGCGACCCACGCAACGTGGTCATCAAAGAAGTGGCTCGCAACTTGTCCAAAGAAACGGGCGACATGACCTTATTTGATGTAGCAGAGCGCCTAGAAACCGTGATGTGGGACAACAAAAAAATGTTCCCAAATCTTGACTGGTTCTCAGCGGTCAGCTACCACAAAATGGGCGTGCCGACGGCGATGTTTACCCCATTATTTGTGATTGCGCGTACCGCAGGTTGGTCAGCGCACGTGCTTGAGCAACGTGCTGATGGCAAAATCATCCGTCCTTCTGCCAACTACACAGGCCCTGATGACCAAAAATTTGTACCGCTAGATGAGCGTCAATAATTAGCGTTTTAATCGTATAAAAAGCCTTTCAGGTCAGCCTACCCATTGATTTGAAGGGCTTTTTTTCTAATGGATTATTAATTTTAAGGTTAAGCCAAATGACAAGCCAATACCGCAAGCCCTTACCCAATTCTGATTTGGAATACTTTGATACCCGCCAAGCGGTGAATGATATCACCCCAGACGCGTATGACAAACTCCCCTACACCTCGCGTATTTTAGCCGAACAACTGGTGCGTAAAGTCAGCGACCAAAACGAACTGACCGCTGCGCTCAAACAGCTCATTAACCGTGAGCGTACGTTAGACTTTCCTTGGTACCCTGCGCGTGTGGTGTGTCATGACATCTTAGGTCAAACTGCCCTTGTGGACTTGGCAGGTTTGCGTGATGCTATCGCTGAGCAAGGCGGTGACCCAAGCAAGGTCAACCCTGTGGTACAAACTCAGCTGATTGTTGACCACTCGCTCGCTGTGGAATGTGGTGGTTATGACCCAGATGCGTTTGAAAAAAACCGCGCTATCGAAGACCGCCGCAACGAAGACCGTTTTCACTTTATCAACTGGACAAAGACTGCCTTTGAAAACGTGGATGTGATTCCAGCAGGCAACGGCATCATGCACCAAATCAATCTGGAGAAAATGTCACCTGTTATCCAAGTACAAAACGGTATCGCCTACCCAGATACTTGCGTGGGCACAGACAGCCATACCCCACACGTGGATGCGCTGGGCGTGATTTCGGTGGGTGTCGGTGGTCTAGAAGCGGAAACCGTGATGCTCGGTCACCCATCGATGATGCGACTGCCTGATATCGTAGGCGTACACCTCAAAGGCAAACGCCAAGCAGGCATCACCGCCACTGATATCGTGTTGGCGTTGACTGAGTTTTTGCGTAAAGAGCGCGTGGTTGGCGCGTATGTGGAATTTTTCGGTGAAGGCGCAGACAGCCTATCCATCGGTGACCGTGCCACTATCGCCAACATGACCCCAGAATATGGTGCAACCGCAGGGTTATTTTATATTGATGATCAAACCATCGACTATTTACGCCTCACAGGCCGTGAAGACAAACAAGTTGAACTGGTAGAAAACTATGCCAAAACCGCCGGGCTGTGGTCATCTGACCTCGTCAATGCCGACTATGAGCGTGTGCTTGAGTTTGATTTGTCACTCGTCACCCGTAACATGGCAGGTCCTTCAAATCCCCATGCGCGCGTATCGACTTCTGAGCTTTCTGCCAAAGGCATTGCCCATGCCGAAGGGGAAGCGGCGCCTGAATCGGAGAATGGCTTAATGCCTGATGGTGCGGTGATTATCGCGGCTATCACCTCGTGTACCAACACCTCAAACCCTCGTAACGTAGTGGCAGCGGCATTGCTTGCCAAAAAAGCCAACGAACTTGGCTTGACCCGTAAACCTTGGGTCAAATCATCCTTCGCCCCGGGTTCAAAAGTGGCTGAACTATATTTGCAAGACGCTAACCTATTGCCAGAACTGGAAAAACTCGGCTTTGGTATCGTGGCATTTGCCTGTACCACTTGTAACGGTATGTCGGGTGCGTTGGATCCAGCGATTCAGCAAGAAATCATCGACCGTGACCTGTATGCCACTGCAGTGCTATCAGGCAACCGCAACTTTGATGGACGTATCCACCCGTATGCCAAACAAGCCTTCTTGGCAAGCCCGCCGTTAGTCGTCGCGTATGCGATTGCAGGGACGATTCGTTTTGATATCGAAAAAGACGTGCTTGGCGTGGTCAATGGTAAAGAGATTCGCCTGATTGACATTTGGCCATCGGATGAAGAGATTGACGCGATTGTGGCAAAACACGTCAAACCTGAACAATTCCGTCAAATCTATATCCCGATGTTCAACCTTGACCGCAGCGAAAAAGCCGACAGCCCACTTTACAACTGGCGCCCACAGTCAACCTATATCCGCCGTCCACCCTACTGGGAAGGCGCGCTAGCGGGTGAACGCACCCTCAAAGGTATGCGTCCACTCGCCATCTTGCCTGACAATATCACCACCGACCACTTGTCACCGTCCAATGCGATTTTGGCAAGCTCGGCAGCAGGCGAATACTTGGCAAAAATGGGCTTACCCGAAGAAGATTTTAACAGCTATGCCACCCACCGCGGCGACCATTTAACCGCGCAACGTGCGACTTTTGCCAATCCAAAACTGTTTAATGAAATGGTCAAAAATGACGATGGCAGTACCAAGCAAGGCTCACTGGCTCGCGTTGAGCCTGAAGGTCAAGTGATGCGGATGTGGGAAGCGATTGAGACCTACATGAACCGTAAGCAACCGCTGATTATCATCGCCGGGGCGGACTATGGTCAAGGCTCTAGCCGTGACTGGGCTGCCAAAGGTGTGCGTCTGGCTGGGGTGGAAGCGATTGTGGCGGAAGGGTTTGAGCGGATTCACCGTACCAACCTTATCGGTATGGGTGTGCTGCCGCTTGAATTTAAAGCGGGAACGACGCGTATCACGCTAGGGCTAGATGGGACTGAGACGTATGATGTGATTGGTGACATCTCGCCACGCTGTGATTTGACGCTGGTGATTAATAAAGAAGGCTCGCAGCCGCTTGAAGTGCCTGTGACCTGCCGTCTTGATACCCAAGCGGAAGTCGACACCTATAAAGCGGGTGGCGTATTGCAAAAATTCGCGCAAGACTTCTTAAAAGGTGAAGTGGCTTAAGTTTTATTTAAAGTTACAAGTCTAAAATATTGTTCTAAAATCAAAAGCCGAGTATGATAAATGCTCGGTTTTCTAGATATAAATTTATGATATGAAATTCTCAGAACTAATAGAAAAAATGAACTTATACACCTTATCTGCAGTCAGATGTTCTGATTTAGCTATATCCGCAGGTAAGTTAATGCTTTGGAATTGTGAAGAATGGGATAAAGAGCCTTGTTTAGCATCTGCACGCAATATGCCAGATATTAAAATGTGCTTACCGTTAGTGCAAGGTGTTTCAACAGAACTTAGCAAAACTCTTTATTTAATTTTAGGAAATCCTGAATCTTGTACTTTTTCGGAAAATGGTGGCGTTTACTTTGGACATGTAGATACTTTCATTTCACCTAATGAAATTATTGCTACACAGGTTATGCTTTATAACTATTGTCTACTTGAAGCTTACGAATTCGATTTAATGAAACAAAAGATGTATGAAAATCAAGAATTATTTTTTGATGAAAAATACAGTTTAAAAGATTTTAATGAGAGAGGTTTTGAAAAGCTTATTAATGGGGTAGTTGAGAGAGAACTAGTAAGATATGAACGACAATCAGTTGAAAAAAGATTAAATTTATGGAAAAAATTTGATTTAAATGAAATTGGCGAAAAATGGATTGAAATTTATAAAGTTTTATCAGAACGTAGAAATGAGTTAACTCACGAGCATTCACCAACCAAACCAACTTTAGAAGAATCTATTATTTACTTTCATCACTGCAGGGTATTAGCTAAAGAGATTGCTACAAAATTTGGAGATAAATCAATTTCCGAATGTAAAGTTCCTTGGCATGACTTTAAAGAAGTAGAGATGCCTCAAGAAATTTAAAGTTATATTTAATAAAATGAAAATAAAATTTAATCAATTTTTTACTCAGATTATTGAACATTTGTTAAAATTATAGTACTTTGATAAAAAAGCTCTCACTTTTTGCGAATACCGAAATAGCCAAATTTTTAAATAGTGGTTGAAACTGATAACAATTTAATTCTCATAGATTTTAGTTTAACAAAATCCTTTCTAGCATTGACAGTTTTAATAAACGCCATTTTTCAAAAATGGGTTAGCTAAAACTGGTCAAGCGTTTTACTTTTCTCAGCTATTTTTTTAAATCCAAATAAAAACAGCCAGTCAATCAACTGGCTGTTTTTTCAATCTTACCACTAACCAATCACATCGCATCCCATATACGGACGCAACACTTCAGGCACCGTGATAGTACCATCCGCATTTTGGTAATTTTCCATGATGGCAAGCAAGGTACGACCCACCGCAAGACCTGAGCCGTTTAATGTATGCACCAGCTCGGTTTTTTTGCCATGTTTGACACGCGCTTGCATACGGCGCGCTTGGAAGTCGCCACAGTTTGAACAGCTAGAGATTTCACGGTAGGTAGTCTGAGACGGTAGCCACACCTCGATATCATAGGTTTTCACCGCGCTAAAGCCCATATCACCGCCACACAGCACAATCACCCGATACGGCAAACCAAGCTGCTGCAAGATATATTCCGCTTGTCCTGTCATGTCCTCTAAGGCTTGCATTGAAGTCTCAGGATGGACGATTTGCACCATTTCCACCTTTTCAAACTGGTGCTGACGAATCAAGCCGCGGGTATCACGTCCTGCACTGCCCGCTTCACTACGAAAACAGGGGGTATGGGCAGTCATTTTGATGGGCAGAGCTTCGGGGTCTAGGATTTTGTCACGCACGCTGTTGGTAAGCGGTACCTCTGACGTAGGGATTAAGTAATACTCTTTTTCACCGCGCAGCTTAAATAGGTCTTCTTCAAACTTTGGTAGCTGCCCTGTACCAAGTAGGCTGTCGGCATTGACCATATACGGTACATACATTTCCGTATAGCCGTATTTGTCGGTGTGGGTAGTAAGCATAAAGGCAATCAAGGCGCGGTTGAATTTGGCAAGTTGCCCTTTTAGCACGCTAAAGCGTGAGCCAGTCAGTTTTGCCGCCATTTCAAAGTCAAGTAGCCCCAAGTCTTCGCCCAAGTCGCTATGGTCTTTGACCGCAAAATCAAATTGGCGCGGCTCGCCCCATCGACGCATTTCGACATTGTCGTTTTCATCTTTACCTACCGGCACGCTGTCATCAGGCAAGTTTGGGATGGTTAAAGCTGCTGCTAGAATTTTATCTTGCAAGGCTTTAAGCGCGTCTTCCGCTTGTTTCATCTCGCTACTGATGGTTGCCATTTCTGCCATCAAGGCGTCAGTATTTTCGCCATTACGTTTCATCAAACCGACTTGTTTGGCACCCGCATTTTTTTTGGCTTGTAATTCTTCGGTTTTGACTTGAATGGATTTGCGCTGTTCTTCGACTTGCTGCCAAAATGCTTTATCAAGCTCATAGCCGCGTTTGGCAAGTTTTTCGGCGACCGTGTCTAGTTCTGTACGCAGTAATTTTGGGTCGATCATGGCGATAAGTTCCTTAAATTGTTCAAACTTGAGTTAAAGCAGCAAAATGGCTGTTGATATCTGCGTGTATGATACCAAGATTGCAGCGATTTTTCACGGTAGCGACTAGAAATACACGGCAAATTGACGATTTATCGGTATGCGCTTATCGGCGTTCGCCCCTCGCTGCATTGGCGGTAAAACAAAAATTTATCAAAAAGTGCGTTGTTAGGTTTATTTTTGGGTCAAGGTTGGGTAAGATAAGCCTTCTTTTATCGTTTTGTAACTATCGTTTGATAGCGAGTGAATTGTTTATGGCGCTGTACCCTTACACCCTACAACCTGTGGATTTGAATCTGACCGAGGACGAGTTTCGTCAAGCACAGCTACAGCTGTTTGATGCCAACAACCAAACTTTGACCAAAATCACCCCAAAAACTTGGGCAATTTTGGCAGTCATCGTGGTGCTAGCGATTTTGGGTCTGATTTTTGTGCGCGGTTATTCCACCATTATTTTTTGGTTGATGCTCGTGGGTGTGGTGATTTATTTGCTGGCATGTACCTACGGTCTTAAATGGTATGTCAAACGAGAATTTGAAAAACAAATGGCAAGCCAAAGTATGCCGCCAGAGATGCAACAAATCAAGCTTGGCGTACAGCAGCATGGGGTAGTGATGTCCATGCCTGCACCCAACATGCCCGCCATGCCACGCGGCTACAATCAGCCTTTGGTGCGTAGTAGCGGTATGCAGCAAGCGGTTATCAAATGGGATAGTGTCACCAACTGGCAAGAAACGCCTGATTATATCTTTATGATGTTTGATGTCAAAAATCCAAAAACAGGTGAAAGCCAACAAGGCAGCCAAATCGTACCCAAACGCCTTGCCCACCAAAAATTCCCGATTGATACCTTACGTCATCATTTACAGCAAAACATCGGAAAACCAGGTTTTGATTTAACCGACAAACCGACTGATAAATACTTCCCAGAAAACAATTAAGACAACGATTAAGACTAAGACAACGATTAAGAAAAAACTAATTATCGATGACCACAAAAACTGCAGCCAAGCAACTGCAGTTTTTTTATGGCAGCAAGCAAAATTATTTACCAAATTTGCACACAGCTGCGGCAAATGTTTGATATTATTTTTAGGGTAATACCGTACATTTTAATTGATAAAATTAAATGTATTTATAAAAACGATTAATTTTAATAACACATTGTTTAGGCTTACAATTAAGCCGTAAACAAATAAAAATCATCATTTTAGGAGATAACAACATGGCAAAACAAGCCACTACAAAGCAATCAGCAAGCAAACAAGACTCAGAACAATTAGACAATACCGATAAATCAGGTGAAAAAGTGACTACCTCTAAATCTAGCCCTAAAAAAACGCGCGATATCAGCTTAGCCGCTGCAGACATGAGCGCCATTGTTGAGCAATTAAATAGCTTATTAGCCAATTATCATGTGTTCTATACCAATGTGCGTGGCTATCACTGGAACGTGCGTGGCTCAGATTTCTTTACCCTCCATGTGAAGTTTGAAGAGTTATACACTGCGCTGCAAATCCAGATTGATGAAATTGCTGAACGCATCTTAACCTTACAAGGTACACCACTACATGCTTATAGCGATTTCTTAAAAATCTCAAGCATCAAAGAAGACAAAAACGTCTCTGACGGTGTGGCATGTGTGAAAGGTATTTTAACAGGTCTGACTATGACTATCGCTAAAGAACGTGAAATCATTGACCTAGCGGATGAAGATGACGATCAAGGTACCGCCGACCAATTGACTGCCTATGTGCAAGAACAAGAAAAATTGGTGTGGATGTACAACGCCTATCTTGGCTAATCGTCTCATCTGACCAAAAAGACGGCTTTGACAGTCGTCTTTTTTATTGCGTGCGTGTAAAAATAAAAACACAATATATAGATTTTCAAATGTCAATGAATTTAATTACTAATTTTTTGATATGTAAATAGTTATATATTTCAATGATTTATAAATTTTATCCTTAAAAATCAAATCCTTGGGTGGATTGCAATTTCTATATGTTGTTATCTATAATAGCCAAGCACACTAGCCAGTTGCTTATTTGTTAGCTGATTTATTTGTTAAGTGATACTGCTACGCCACTTGTCTTGAACTTTGATTGAAGAAGATTCACCGCTATGTCATATTCCATCTTTTGCCAAACCAAAAATGACCCATTGCTTGAGCCGATGTTTTTTGGTCAGCCTGTCAATGTGGCTCGTTACGACCAACAAAAATTCCCTGTTTTTGAGCAGTTGATTGAAAAGCAATTGTCGTTTTTTTGGCGGCCAGAAGAAATTGATGTCTCCAAAGACCGTTTAGATTTTAGCAACTTGTCAGTGCATGAACAGCATATCTTCTTAAGCAACCTAAAATACCAAACCTTGCTTGATTCGATTCAAGGTCGTAGCCCCAATGCCGTGCTACTGCCGCTGGTGTCGATTCCTGAGTTAGAAACGTGGATTGAAACTTGGTCATTTTCTGAGACCATCCATTCTCGTAGCTATACCCACATTATTCGTAACGTCGTCAATGACCCAAGCAAAGTATTCGACGATATCGTTGACAATCCTTTTATCCTAGAGCGCGCGACAGGGATTGCCAAGTTTTATGACGAGCTGTATCAACTATCTCAGCTATATAACCTATACGGTGAAGGTCGTCATGTCATCGAGGGTAAACCCGTTGATGTTAATTTACGCCTGCTTAAAACCAAATTGTACCTATGTTTGGTAGCTATCAATGTGCTAGAAGCGATTCGTTTTTATGTGTCGTTTGCTTGTTCATTTGCCTTTGCTGAGCGCAAACTGATGGAAGGCAATGCCAAAATCATCAAAATGATTGCCCGTGACGAAGCCCTTCATCTAAACGGCACCCAGCATATGATTAATTTGATGCAATTGGGCAAAGATGACCCTGACATGGTCGAAATCGCCCAAGATTGCCAACAGCAAGCCATTGAAATTTTCAAAGACGCGGCTGAACAAGAAAAAGCATGGGCAAAATACTTGTTTAAAGATGGCTCAATGATTGGCTTGAATGAAAATATCTTGGTGCAATACGTCGAGTACATTACCAATCTACGTATGGATGCGATTGGCTTGCCGCCGATTTTTGGAGCGATTAAAAACAACCCGATTCCATGGATTAATGCTTGGCTGTCCTCAGACAACGTGCAAGTCGCGCCCCAAGAGTCAGAAATCACCTCTTACTTAGTCGGTCAAATTGACGCAGAGCTAAGTGATGATGCGTTTGATGATTTTGAATTATAGTTCGTCATACGCTTATTTTATTTAGGCAGTATAATCGATTATGGCATGGATTTTTACCAACAACACGCAGTTTTATCTGCATGACGCCGAGACGTTGCTACAAGGTATGCTTCGCTCAAAAATCCCTGCCAATCACCAATGCTTTGAAGGTTATTGCGGTACTTGTAAGCTCAAATACCGCCGTCGCCACCATGACACCCGTATCGACTATATTCACCCGCCGCTTGTGATGTTAGACGATGACGAAATCCTACCCTGCTGTTGTCAAGTCAGAGGGGCAATCGAGCTTGATATCGATTAATTTACCAAAATAACCCGCCAAAAACTGCGCGAAATGCCGCATAAAGCGAAAACTTACCCGCTTTGCCTTTAATTTTCTCCCCGCGAACCTCATATAATCCGTTATAATAATAGGTTGACTACCGCTTTTTAATCATACTAAATCTTTATTTAGTCCTCGACTGTCATTTGCAGGGTGTATCCCTTGATAAAAATGAAGAAATACAGTCATTAGCTTATTTGTCGTGCTATTACATTATTTATTTTTTTAACCAATATCAAAGCGAGCCCTCATGAGCGAACATTCAACTTCTCAATTAGCCACGCTGATTCAATTAGGTAAAGAGCAAGGTTATCTCACCTATGCTGAGATTAATGACCAACTCCCCGAATCGGTAACTGAAAGTGACCAAATTGATGATATTATTCAAATGCTCACAGACGTTGGCATCAAGATTTTTGAGACCGCGCCTGATGAAGACGACATTATGCTTAGCGATGATGCGGACGATGACGAAATTGCTGTCGATGAAGCCGCTGCGGTACTTGCCTCAGTAGAATCTGAGCCAGGTCGCACCACTGACCCTGTGCGTATGTACATGCGTGAGATGGGTACGGTTGACCTACTCACCCGTGAAGGCGAGATTGCGATTGCTAAGCGTATCGAAGATGGTATCCGCGATGTACAACATGCCATGACCTTTTGGCCAGGTACGGTGGCCATGCTCATTAATGAATACCACCAAACCTTTGAAGGTGAAAAGAAAGTCTCTGATATTATTACCGGTTTTCTTGACCCTGAAGCCGCTGATGTCATCCCGCTTGCCGATGACGAAGAGGTAGAAATCGCGTTACCGATTATCAAACCCAAAGTCAAAGACGACAAAGCCGAGGATGAACTCGATGAGGAAGCCGAAAACGCCGATGAAATCGAAGAAGTCGATGGCGAAGTCAGTGAAGATGCCGATACCGAAGAAGCCAGCGGTCTTGACCCTGAAGAAGTGCGTCTGCGCTTTGAAGAATTAGAGCAATTGTTCACCAAGGTCAAAGATTTGTTAGTCACCCATGACCGTGATAGCGACGTCGTTAAAGCGGCGATGAATGAGCTTGCCAACTGCTTTATGCTGTTTAAGCTCAATAGCCGCGTCTCTGACAATATCATGGATATGATGCGCGAGGTGTATGAAGACGTGCGTAAAAACGAACGTCACATTATGAAACTGGTGATTCGCCGCGGTAAAATGCCAAAAGATGAGTTTCGCAAAACCTTTCCGCATAATGAAACCAACCTTGACTGGCTCCCTAACCGTATCGCAGGCAAACCTGCCTTTGCCGACACGTTAGAGCGGGTACTTGATGAAGTGCTACAGTATCAGAGGCGTATCCAGCAGCATGAGCAAAATCTTGGCATGAGCATCGACCAAATGAAAGTGGTCGCACGTAACATGTCTGTGGGGGAAGCCAAAGCCCGCCGCGCCAAAAAAGAAATGGTTGAGGCGAACTTACGTTTGGTCATCTCGATTGCTAAAAAATACACCAACCGCGGCTTACAGTTCCTTGATTTGATTCAAGAAGGCAACATTGGCTTGATGAAAGCGGTAGATAAATTTGAATATCGCCGTGGTTATAAATTCTCCACTTATGCCACTTGGTGGATTCGTCAAGCCATCACCCGCTCGATTGCTGACCAAGCACGTACCATCCGTATCCCTGTGCACATGATTGAAACTATCAATAAAATCAACCGTGTATCGCGCCAGCTATTGCAAGAAATGGGACGTGAGCCTACCCCTGAGGAATTGGGCGAACGCTTAGAGATGGACGAAGTCAAAGTCCGTAAAGTACTCAAAATCGCCAAAGAGCCAATCTCAATGGAAACCCCAATCGGCGATGATGAAGACAGTCACTTGGGTGATTTTATTGAGGATTCGAGCATCTCAAGCCCAGTGGATGAAGCAACGGCACAAGGGTTAAAAGAAGCTACCCGTGAAGTGTTAGCGAACCTCACCGAACGTGAAGCCAAAGTGCTTAAAATGCGTTTTGGTATTGATATGTCTACCGACCATACCTTAGAAGAAGTGGGTAAACAATTTGATGTCACCCGTGAGCGTATTCGTCAGATTGAAGCCAAAGCGCTGCGTAAACTGCGCCACCCTTCTCGCTCGGAACATTTACGTTCATTCCTAGAAAATGATTAATGTTATCTCCCTCCAAAAAAGCCGAGACAATGTTCTCGGTTTTTTTATGGGCGGGTTGATGAATTGGGCTTTTATATGAATGTGGCTTTTTATAAATTGGGTTATGAATGGGGTTATGGATAGGTTTATGAATGGCGCTTTTTTCAACGCCAAACTCTAACGTCTTGAAATTATCGGTTTTACCCTCATTTAGATCCTAAAGAAATTTATACAACCTTAGGTGATGCTATGAACGATAAAACAATTACGCTTAACAACTTGGAAGCCGCTACATGTAGTACGCGAGCGGCGAAACCTACGGATATCCAGCACCCAGAATTGTGGAATTTTCCTATGGATTATCCGCTTAGCATCATTGGTCATGAGGGTCACAAAGACACGCTACTCGATGAAGTAAAATTAATTTTGGGTAGTTTATTTCCTGAATTTGATTTGGCAAGTTTGACTATCAATCCATCGCGCACCGGTCGTTTCCATTCAGTACGCGCTAATGTATATTTGACAGACGCCGAGCAAGTTAACAGCTTGTATAAAATGCTCGATGAAGCGGCAAGTATTCGTACCGTATTATAAACCTGTCATGGTTAGAAATGGCACGATTAATTGACGTACAAAAAAGCGGGATACATTAGTTATCCCGCTTTTTTTATCTGTTTTATATGGGTCATCAGCAGTTGATGCTTCGTTTGCCCACTTATTGGCTCAAAAGTAACAACTGATAGGCAGCTTTGTAGGCATCATAATCAAAATCATAGCTCGCCTCAAAGTGAGGTTTGAGTTTTTCGATTAACTCATCATCCTCATCAGATAGGCTGATATGCTTGGCTTGGGTCTGCATATCTTCGATAGCGATTTCGCCCAGTAACTGATTAAACTTATCACGCGCCTGCTTTTGCTTGGCGATATCGGCAGCTGTCATGCGGGCGGGTGCAGTATCAGCGATGCCAGATTGTTGGCCGGCTGCCTGTTCTTGGGCGGTGGCTGTGTCGATTTTTTCACAGATTTTGGCAAGGCGGGTGCGTGATGTTTTGTCAAGTTTATCTGTGTCTAACAGTAGCGAACAAGCTTGTTGTTCTTCGCTTTCCTCAACAACGTCTACTGCAGCTTCCGCCGCCACTGCAGCTGCGCTTTCTACATCGCTGGGTTTGTCGCTGATAGTTTGATACAACTGGCTAAAAATCTGGGCGTCAGATTTGCCTTGCGCTTTAAGTTTGGCAATTTGTTGCAAGTATTGCTGATTGCGATAGGTTTTATCAACAATCCCTGCGATATGTTCAGCAAGCTCATCATCGACATACGCATCAGCGTCTGTAACCGCTTCTTGCTGACGGCTATCGGTATTCATGACCGCATAATTATCGGCCTGTATTTTTGCAAGTTTGGTTGCAGCGGCGTTTAGCGCCGCCATATCTATTTCATTGAGGCTTGCTTCATCTTTTTGCAACACAAACTGGTAGCTATAAAGGGTGACAAACGTCTCGACAAACCCTTTGTTTTGTTTGAGCAAGCTATAGGACAAGGCTTCTAAATTTTTATCACTGTCAAAGGTTTTGGATTGTTTTGACGTCGCCCATAGATTGTTATCTTTTGATGCTTGTTGCCAAGTGATTGCCTTATTGAAGATATCAGGATTGACGCGGGCTTTGCCATAATCATAAAAGTTAACAACTGTGCGCATTTGGGTCTTGGGCTGATTGGTTGTCGGCGTGGTTTTTTCAAATGATGGCAAATCACTCATTGCCACCATATTGAGTAGTTGATTTTGGCGGTTGAGTCCATAGCTGATACGGATGTCGTCATCCATTGACATAAAGCTGCTATTTGCCTCTTTGCTTATCTCAGCTTGCAGCGCTTTAAAGGCTTGCGGATTGGCGTCGATGATTCTCGCCAGTGCAGCGGCACTGACCAATTTGTCTGATTGATATTTGTCAAAGGCTGCTAAGGCTTTTGCAGTTTGACCCAATTCGTCATTGGTCGACTCATCAGTGGTTGAATCGTCAGTGGCTGTTTGAGTCTCTAAACTGTCCATTGCCTCTGCAGCATCGGCACTGGCTGGGTCAGCAGCGCTGTCATCTGATTGTTCACGCATTTTATCAATGGCTTCATACAGGCGCATGGCAGATTCATACGCTTTTTCCTCAACGCTTGCCAGCTCATTGCTGTCAAAGGCTTTTTTCATCAGATACCGTGGGCTAACGGCAAGGCTGCCAAGCTGCTTTAGCTCATCATCTTTGGCAAAATCGGCTGGATTGATGAATGATTTTAGGTAGCGTTTATTGACGTGGAAGAACAGCAAATACTCGGCTAGCATTTGATTGTAGCCAATGCGGTAGCCAATGCGCTGGCTCACACCTTTGGCTTTATCTTCAGTAGTCAAAGCCAATGGCTGATAGTCGCTTTCTTTGGCAAGGGTGGCATTTAGCAGTGACATCTGTTCAAATACCTTGAATAAGGCTCTTTTATCTATCTTTTTATCTTTTAGCAGTTTGCTATAGTCATATTCGATGTAGCGTCCATCATATTGCGGGTCGGTGGCAAACTCAGAGAGTCCCGACAAGTCAGCATATACTTTGGAGCGCGCAAAATCAGCCGCAAGCGGCACTTTAATAAACGCCCCTGCATTGTTCTGCACGTAGCGAAATTCAGGCACGATTGACATTTGCCCTCGGCGAAGATCTACCACACCTGTGGAGGCAAACTCAAAGCGCTTGGATAAAATATCCATCACTTGTCCCGCTTCGCTTTGTTCACGGGTTTGGTGATTGACCCCATCTGTGACCAAGGCTTGTTGGCGAGCATCAAGGTGCTGTGCTGCGCTAAGCTGACCGATAAGTTTTAAACGATTAGGGCTTGCAGCTAACGCTTGTGCGCTACGTAAGGGCGGGCGCACCACATTGACTCGATAGTCATAAGCATAGCTTTGGCGACTGACCAACTGTTGGTTGGCTTGCAACACACGTTGAGACAGCGGCTGACTCGCGCTAGGCTGTGTGGCACAGCCATGAATCCCCAGCATGACGATAGCAAAAGTGAGAGGTTTTATACTAAAGGCGATGGCTTGTTGCGCATTCATTGAGCTTCCTTAACAAATTTCATTATAGAGCCTATCTTTATAACTGAATTGATTTTTTTTGTAAACAAATAGCCAGTGTTATGCTGCAATGTTTACAAAGATAATGGGTAATCTAACGGAGTTTTGCTATCATACGGATTAAATACCGCAAAATTGCTTAAAAACTACTCATTTAACAACCAATTACTTAAAAACCATTCAGAAGAACGCTTGTATGTCGCAACTTACTCTACCCGCTAATCTTAGTCTACCCGCTAACCTAGAGCACTTACTCACCCAATTTTTACAGGCGCAGCTGCCCAAACCCATACAACTTGACCCAAGCGTGCTTGCCTACCGCTGGCAATCCAATAGCCGCACGGGCAGCGGTGAATTGGTGCCTTTAACCGTGGATTTGCGATTGACATTGGATGATTTGCTTGGCATTGATGTGCAAAAAAATAAACTGGTTCAAAACACGCGCCAGTATTTAGCAGGCTTACCTGCTAATCATGTACTCATGACAGGCACACGTGGCGCAGGAAAATCCTCGCTCATTCGGGCATTGCTCAATCAGTATAAAGCGGATGGTCTTCGTATTATCGAAGTGTCACGAGATGATTTGGTGATGCTAGAGCCGATTCGCCAAGCGGTACGAGACCTTCATACAACCCAGCCCAATCATGGCTGTCATTATGTGGTGTACTGTGATGACTTAGCGTTCAATGGGCAAGATGAGAATTATCGCACGCTCAAAAGCGTGCTCGATGGCGCGCTAGACAGCGAGCAAGACAAACTACTCGTCTATGCGACCAGTAACCGCCGTCATCTATTACCGCAACTGATGAAAGACAATGTGAGCATTTATAATGGGCAAACCGATGAAGTCAATCCGTATGAGACGATTGATGAAACCGTGTCGTTGTCTGACCGCTTTGGGCTGTGGCTGTCGTTTCATCCGATGACCCAGCCTGTGTATTTAGATATTTGTGCGCATTATTTGGCGCAAGCAAGTTTGTCCTTTGATGAGGAAGCAAAAGCCGCTGCCTTGCGCTTTGCCAGTGAGCGTGGCGGACGCTCTGGGCGCGTGGCGTATCAGTTTAGTCGGTATTTTATTGGCATGAAACGACTACAAAATATTAAGTAATAAGGATTTGAGTTGCCTCACCCTTATCATTGACAATCAATAAGCGATTACTATCATCCCGCGCCAATTCTTTCATAATTTGGTCTTTGAAACTTAACGATTGAGCGATAATAGCACTATAGGTACTTAAGCCCGTTTCTTCTTTAAGACGTTTTAACGTCTCTACTGCTTTGGGTGATAAATCAATTTGGATTCTTTGAGCTTTAGTTTGGATATCTTCTTTTTTAGCCGACATTCTATTACCTTAAAATAAGTGCATTACTGTTTCTTAGAAATGCACTTATCACGTTAAATTAAACAGTTATACTCATAAAAAATGGCAATACTATTGGCGAAATAGTAACTACAATATTCATGACTGACGCTAAAACTTCTAGCTTTTTTGCCTTTTCTTCAATATCTTCTATTGCAACTACTTTCACATCAGTCTCAGCCAATTCAGACGTAAGAATAATGGTTTGATTGATTTGAAAATTATTACAATTCTTGAAATTAAAAGTATTAATTGATATATCTAAATTTTTGGTTTCTCGCATAAATTCTTTCTCTTAATAAATGGTTAAAAGTTAATAAATTGGCTTTTAAACTAAACGCTTTATTAAAAGAAATATTATGAATGTATTTAGCCACAATGTACTCTGTAAAGTTGACAACTAGTTTTTGATAATATTTTCTAAAGTTACTGAAAAAAACTAATATAAACTCAATGTCACATTGATAACTACGATTTGAAAATTTAGCTTTTAAATTTTTTAAAAGTTGAAAAAAATACTCATTATTATAAATGCCGTATCTTCTGATATCATTTCCAGGTTTTCTAATAGCATCTACAAGTAAACTAAGAGCTAAATCTAAATATTCTATATTTTTTCTTATATTATTTTTAACATTATTCAATAAATCGCATATACTTTTTTTAATCGCTTCTTTATCAGAGTAATTTTCTTTAGTGAATTCAAATGGAAGCCATTTAGTGGTATTCAAACCACTTAGTTCTAAAGTCAAATAAATATCATTCAAACTTGAACAACCTTTAAGTAGGTTGTCGAAATTTAAATTTTCAATTAAATCTAATTGACTAATATTATGCACTTAGATTATCACCTTTAAGTTCTTTATCTAAAATTTATCGATATTTTATCTTTTTAAAACATATTTATCAATATAAAAGTTGATAGATTTTTTAATCGGTCTTTAATTATTAAGTTCAAAATAAATTCTGTTATTATAAGACAAATTATTTCTAGAACCTAAAAAATGTACACATCTCAAGACCAACTGACCGAACTGGTGCGCAGGCTGGAAGAAAAACAGCATATCTTTGCCGCCGACCCGATCCTTATCACGGAAAAACTGCAACATGAGTCGGGCGAACCGCTGAGCAAATTGCGCCGCCGTGCCACACGCATTGATAATGACGGCAAACTTGCACAGCTACTTACCACCATCGACACTCGCGTCAATGGTGTGATTTGGGGATTGACTGTGCTGTGGTTTATTTTGGGCTTTGTCGCGTTATTTGGCTTGATGCAAGCGCAGGTGGTGAACTTTTTTTATGTGCTAGCCAGTTTATTAGGGTTTAATACCATTATCTTAGTGGTTTGGCTTGGTTGGATGCTGTTCTCACCGCGCAATAAACCCAGTTTTTTTGGGTCATTTTTTACCCCGGCAACCCTAGTGCGTGGCAAAGATGTTGTCACCCAAACAGCGGTTGAGCTGTATCAAGACCAGCTCAATCACACTGGCACCAAATGGTACGTCAGTCGTATCAGCCACCAGTTTTGGTTAGCCAGTTTATCGGGAATGTTGGTCTCATTGATTCTATTGTTATTGGTCAAAAATTATAATTTTGTGTGGGAATCAACCCTACTACAAGACAGCAACGTGGTGGAAGTGGTCAAGCTGATGTCTTGGCTCCCCCATTGGGTAGGCTTTCCTACACCAACGGCGCAAGATATTATCACCGCGCAAATGAATCCTGAAACCACACCACAGATGATTTCGTTTCGCTGGGCGATGTTATTAATCGGCAGCCTACTAATGTACGGTATCGTGCCGCGTTTGCTCGCATGGCTATGTTGTCTGATGATGGTACGCTCAAGCCGTATGAAACTTGATGTCAAACAGCCGTACTATCAAAAAATTATCGACTTTTGGCAGCGCAAAGTAATCGACCCCGATGACAGCCCTGCTGAGCAAAAACCTATCGCGCCCACTGCCCAAATCAGCCTAGCCAATAAACTTGCCGTGTTGCTCGAATACCCGCAAGCCAACCCGCAATGGTATGCCAAAACAGTTGGTATGGCGGCGCAAAACTTTGGTCGTATCGATGATCGTGATGACTTGGAAAAATTGATTGCCTACCTTCAAAGCAACCCTGTTCAAGTGCTCGTCGGTATCTCCAATCTCGCACTCCCCGACCGTGGCACCTTGAGAAAACTCGATAATATCGCAAGCGCGGCAAAAGGCGGTATGATTGTGCAACTGCTCGATGCCAATCAAGGCTACCTGCCAAGTCCAAGCGAAATTGAAACCATTAAAGCCCGTCAACTACAATGGGAAACCGCGTTGGCAGAACGCCAGATTGCCCTAGTAAGGGAAAATTAACCATGAATGCCACGACAAGCTATGCCGATGTGATTAATAGTATTGCCCAGACTGCTTCACAGCTTACGCTCGCAGTGCAAAGCGCCTTTGTGCAAAATCTACTGCGTCAATTCGTTCAAAATTTACCAGCCGATTGGCTTGACAATGAACTTGACAGTGAAAAACCGCACTATCAAGCCCTATTTGACGCCGTAAATACTCAAAATTGGCAAACCGATAGCATTGAACAGGCGCTAAATGCGCTCGATGACATCATGTTTGCTATGGGCGATAGCTATCCACACAGCACCAGTGACGCGATTTTGCTGATGCTTGATATGCTTGGGTTTTATCTATCTTTGACAGCCATGGAAGAAAAATCCGAAGTAAGTGATGGTTGGGTGATTTTATCTGCTGAAGGCTATTTGGATTATTACGACCAACTGGCAGAAGATAGTAGCGAAAACACCGACGATGTTGCCCATAGTTTTGATGATTGGCTGGCACATCCACTGACCCAAACTGCCTTCAATCATGTCACCCATGCCTTAGAACTTGCTAAAAGAACTTGCCAAAAATAGCTCGCGCTGAATATATAAAGGTTAACAAAATAATGGATAACAAAGACATGACCACCCAAGAAAAATTGACAATTGATTTAACCAAAGATTATTTGCCAGCGAATACCACCTTGCCAACCACGGTGGCTGGCAGTGCGACCCATCCAAGCACCGATATCGCTACGCAGCCAATCAATCATGCGTTAGCCCAAGCTGAACAAAACCCCTATCCACGCCGCAAAATCAGCATTGGCGAAAATGAAGCGTTAAAATTGGCAGTCGTGGGGCATACCAATACCGGTAAAACTTCGCTACTACGCACCCTATTGCGTGATATGTACTTCGGCGAAGTCAAAAATGCGCCTGCCACTACCCGCCATGTGGAAAAAGCCATGATCAATGACAGCCAAACGGGGCAAGGCTTGGTGGCACTGTATGACACGCCAGGTCTAGAAGATGCGTCAGGGCTACTTGATTGGTTAGAAGACAACACCGCTGCCCGCCGTGACGGTGTGGAGCGGTTACAGCAATTTTTGGCAAGCGCACCTGCGCAAGATGAGTTTAGCCAAGAAGCCAAGGTCATTCGTCAGCTGATTGCCAGTGATATGGCCGTTTATGTAATTGATGCGCGTGAGCCTGTGCTCGGCAAATATAAAGATGAGTTGACGGTGCTGTCATGGTCAGCCATCCCCGTCATGCCCGTATTTAACTTTACTAAGGGTCAAGATAGCAATATCAATGAGTGGCAGCAGATGCTCGCGCGCCGCAACTTGCATGTATCTACGCGGTTTGACTCAGTGGCGTTTGAGTTTGATGATGAAATCAAACTGTGGCAAAACTTAGAAACCATGCTGATACAGCCTGAAATTATCAAACAGCTAATCGAGCGTCGTAAAGCCGATTGGGATGATTTGTACGATGATGCCAATATTATCATTGCGCACTTTTTATTAAATGTTGCCGCTTTTGTTGAAACCATTCATGAGGAAGATGATCCGCTGCCTACCTTACAAAAAATGCAAGAAAAAGTACGCCAAGCTGAACGCAGTATGCAAGATGAACTATTAAACCTGTATAAATTTTATGACAATACCGTCACCACGACACCGCTTGAACTGACTGAATATCGCCGCGATCCGTTTGATAAAGAAGTGCTAGCCAGTTATGGGATTCGTACCACAGGCGGTGCAGCGGCAGGCGCGCTGATTGGACTGGGTATCGATGTCGCCACCCTTGGCACGTCACTGGGGCTAGGTACAGCGCTTGGTGGTTTGGCAGGTGGTTTACTGTCAAACACTAGCGCGATTGCCGATAAAATCAGCGGCGTCAAACGGCTGCACATAGACCCTGCTACCCTGACCTTACTGGCGACTCGAGCGATGGATTTGCTGACTGCACTACGCCATCGCGGTCATGCGGCGACTGATAGCATCATGGCGAACCAATCGCTCGCGCCTTGGTCAGTTGATAGATTACCAAGTTTACTCAAAAAAGCGCGTGGTAAGCCCGAATGGTCATCGCTCAACACAGGCAGGCAAGCCACTGTATCTGCCAAGCAGTCGCATGAGCTGCGCGATGAGGCAGCTTGGCAACTATCACGCCAACTAAGACGCTGACTTATCAACCTACAATCATGATAAAAAATTTGGCTGAAAATTATCTAGCCTTGTTAAGCGTATTATTTGTTAAACCCATTATAAGAATTTATTAAGCTAATTTTGTTATGTTTACCTTTTAGTCTATGTTTTAATTTATGTCAATTTTTTTGTTTTTGAGGGCAATACCGTGTATTCAGCACATCATGAACCGCATTTTAGTAATCGCAACAACTGGCTTCGCGCAACCGTGCTCGGCGCCAACGATGGTTTAATTTCCACCGCCAGTCTGTTGATGGGGGTTGCGGCAGCGCGAGTGGACAGTCACACCTTGCTGTTGACAGGGGTGGCATCGCTGATTGCTGGCGCAATTAGTATGGCAGCGGGCGAATATGTCTCCGTCTCTTCGCAAGCCGACACCGAAAAAGCCGACTTGGCAAAAGAAGCCTATGAACTTGAGCACAATTCAGACCGCGAGCTAAAAGAACTGACGCATATTTATGTTCAGCGTGGCTTAACGCCTGTTATGGCACATGATGTTGCGGTAGCACTCACTGCTCATAATGCCCTAGAAGCGCATGCACGCGATGAAATTGGACTTACCGATACCGCATCCGCCAATCCCCTACAGGCAGCCGTGGCATCGGCTTTATCCTTCATCACAGGGGCGCTGCTACCGGTGCTGTGTATTTGGCTGTTACCAAAACAATATTTGGTCGGCGGTTTGGGTACAGTGACCTTGATAGGGTTAGCAGTTTTGGGGTGGTTATCAGCGTATTTGGGGGGTGCCAAAATTTTCCCTGCCATTGTGCGGGTGGTGATTTGGGGCGTGGTCGCGTTGGTTACCACCAACCTTATCGGTGAAATGTTTGGGGTAAAAACAGGTTAGTTAATCACTTGTTATCGCATTATTTATCGCCAATTTTTATCATTACCATTTGCAAAACCAATTTTTTCTTATAAGATAAGGAAACTGTAATAATTCAGCAAGTTTATAGAAACTTTTATTGGGTGATAGATTATCGTTTCTATAAATTAAACAGTTGGCAAATAGTCAAAAATCCTATGGGATTTTAGCTTTCTACGGTAGTGGGAGATAAGGTAATGCAAGATTTTGTCAATGCGATTAATGATTGGGTATGGAGTCCCGCATTAATCTATCTATGTTTATTGGTTGGTTTATATTTTTCAATTCGTGGTCGTTTTTTACAAGTTCGCCATTTTGGTCGCATGATTCGATTACTGATGGACGGAAAAAGCACCGATCAGGGTGTGTCTTCATTCCAAGCACTCGCTATGTCACTCGCAGGTCGTGTGGGTACAGGCAATATTGCCGGTGTCGCAACAGCGATTACGTTTGGTGGTCCTGGTGCATTATTTTGGATGTGGATGGTAGCATTCTTGGGTGCAAGTACCGCATTCGTTGAGTCAACGCTTGCGCAGATTTATAAAGAACGTGATGATAAAGGCTTTTTTATTGGTGGTCCAGCCTATTATTTTGAAAAAGCGCTAGGGCAAAAATGGTACGCGGTGTTATTTGCGATATCGGCAATCGCCGCTTGTGGTTTATTGTTACCAGGCGTACAGGCCAATTCGATTGCTGAAGCGATGAACAATTCACTGGGTATCGCACCTAGCATTTCAGCCGCGGTAATTGCGGCACTACTTGGCTTTATTATCTTTGGTGGTGTCAAGCGTATTGCCTCCTCTGCTGAGTTGATTGTACCTTTTATGGCACTTGCCTATATCATCGTGGCGATTGTTATCATCATCATGCATATCGGTCAGTTACCTGATGTGCTAGCGTTGATTTTCCGCTCTGCGTTTGGTATGGATTCTACGTTTGGTGCTGTGTTGGGTCTTGCCATCCAATGGGGTGTGAAACGTGGCGTTTACTCAAATGAAGCAGGTCAAGGTACAGGTCCTCACCCATCGGCAGCCGCTGATGTGTCACACCCAGCCAAACAAGGTTTAGTACAAGCGTTTTCAGTGTATGTCGATACGCTATTTGTTTGTTCGGCGACAGGTTTCATGCTAATCATTACTGGCATGTACAACGTACAAGACCCTGCCAACAAAGAAGCCTTCTTGTATCAAGGGGTTAAAGGCGTTGCCGCAGGTCCAGGTTATGTGCAAACTGCGATGGAAAACATCATGCCAGGTTTTGGCTCAGTGTTTGTGGCGGTTGCGCTATTCTTCTTTGCTTTCACTACCATCATGGCGTACTACTATATTGCAGAAACCAATATCCGTTATCTCACGCGTAGCATGAAGCTAAATTGGGCAATCCCTGTACTCAAAGTAGTGATTTTATTTGTGGTAATTTATAGCTGCTTAAAAACCGCCGACTTGGCATGGGCACTGGGTGACTTGGGTGTTGGTTTGATGGCATGGCTCAACATCATTGGTATCTTATTCTTGCAAAAACCTGCGTTTGCCGCGCTGCGCGATTATGAAGCACAGGTCAAACAAGGCAAAGATCCGATCTATGATGCGCGCGCCAATGGCGTACACAATGCGCCCATTTGGGATGAAATTGCAGCCAAATACCGTAAAAAATTCGGTGAACATCCCGACCATGATCGCTTTGTACCCTAATTTTAATATGTGAATGCTTCAATGCTTTCATTTAACAGCCGTTAAAAAAAATAAGCCCCATTAACTGGGGTTTATTTTTGTGATGAATGATTATCTTTTGATTGGGATTTTAATTAACCCAAAAAATGCAATCAGTAAAGCGATGACTTGTACAGCCAGCAGCGTATAGACTGTATATAGCCATTTGCCTTGTGCATATGCCAGACCACACGCCCACGCACCGATACTACCACCGATGTAGTACGCCATATAATATAAACCTGATGCCAGCGACCGCCCTTCTTTGACATTCACCGCGATATAAGTAATGGTCGCCGATTGGGTAATAAATACCCCGGTTGACATCACCGCCAGCGCCACAACGACCAAAGAGATAGGCGCAGCCAGTGTCATCAGCACACCTATCATCGAAATCATCACTGCCACGCGCACCATACGGGCAGCGCCATATTTGGCAATCAAACTACTTGCAATCGGTGTGACCACGACCCCAATCAAATACACCGCAAAAATGTTAGCAAGCCCTGCACTCGATAGATTGTAGGGTGCGTCTGCCAAATGCAAATTAACATAAGTAAAACAGCCCACTAATGAAAACAACACGCTCGCGCCAAGCAGTCCTGCGGTCACCACATAACGGTTACGCAGATGTTTACTCAGCATGTGCAGCGCCGATGTAAAATTTGGGTTGGCATGAAAATGACGTGAGCGCGGTAATAACCAAGCCACCAAGGCAGCACCTAGCACCGTCAACACGCCCATGAATACAAAGCCTTTTTCCCAGCCGATAAGCTCTTCTAAATGCCCCAAGATAAAGCGCCCTAAAAATCCCCCAAATACTGTACCTGAGACATAGTATGACATCATTTTTGCCATCTCTTTGCCCGCGTATTCTTCCCCGACGTAGGCAATCGTCACCACTGTAATACCAGGTACCGCCAACCCTTGCATAAATCGCCAAATAACGATACTAGAGAGTGAGTCAGACAGCCCAATCATCATGGTTGGTATGGCCATAAAAGCAATGGATGCCACAATGATATTTTTACGACCCACGGCATCGGACAACATCCCCATAAACGGTGACATGATGGCAATGGCAATCACCGTTGCCCCAACTGTCATGCCCACTTGCGTTTCGGTCGCTGAGAACGCTTGCATCATAATCGGCAAAATCGCTTGAATCGAATAGACCTGCAAAAATGCAAACGCGCCAATCATGCCAATCATGATTTTGACTATCAACGAGGGTGGCGTTGTCGGTGGTTTGGTATTCGGTTGTTGAAAAGGCGGTTGATTTTGCGGTTGGCTATGGGGTAGTTTGCGGCTAGTTAAGTTACTGGATATTAGTGTGTGAGTATCGGTATCAGTGTCAGTGGAATGATTGGAAGAATCCAAATGCCCAGTGGCATGTTGTGGTTGAGAAGTCATAGGTGACCTTTTTACAGAGTAGTGCCCGTCAAAGAAATGCCTATACTAGCACTAAAACGTGCTATTTATTGTTAAAAGAAGTTTAACCTTAAACCATGCTTTGCAAGCCCTTCACGTTAATTAAAGGTATTTAAAGACCTTCAATGCCAAATTTGGCGTCCTAGAGTGTAATATTTTTAACACATGGCTGTTTGTCAAAACATCCGTATTTTTCAAAACATAACTACCCAGCCATGACAAAATTGCAGTAATATTTAGCACATTGTGGAAGTTAACCTTAAAATCAATAGGATTGAATTATGCCGGAGAATTTAAAACAGCCAATGCCCGCTGCCATGCAAGCGTATCTGACACAGTTGCATCAAGTGATTGTTCCATATCTGTTAGCGCAAGGGGTTAAGCCCAATGCCATCAACGCACGTGAAGCATTAGCCAATTTGACAACCGCATTTGTCACTGACGCACCCAATATGGCAAAAATCATCGATACGGTGCTGGTGACGCCAAGCAATTTTCGTGGTTATAACGTACCACTTAGGCTATTTTTACCGAGTGACTGCCCGCTGCCAAATGAACAAGCAACGGCTGACGTGCCGGTAATGGTGTATTTTCATGGCGGTGGTGGCATGGCAGGTAGCGTCACTGTGTATGATAAAATCTATAAAAAATTGGCAGAAGCGACAGGCTGCGTGGTGGTAGCGCCGGAATATCGCCTTGCCCCAGAAAACCGCTACCCTGCGGCGATTGATGATGCCCACGCGATTTTAACGTATTTAACAGCGACCCTACAGCAAGTCGGTTATGCCTGTAACGGCAAGCTTATCATAGCAGGTGATAGCGCTGGCGGGGCGATTACTGCAACCTTGGTGCAAGATTGGCTTGCCAACCGTGTGAGCACAGACTTAGCTATCACCCATCAAATTTTGATTTATGCCAGTCTAGACTACACCATGTCACAGCCCTCGATTGAGGAAAATGGCACGGGTTATTTACTAGAATCTAGCAAAATCCGCTGGTATTTTGACAATTATTTTTCAGCATATGATGACCGTGAGCTGAGCTCACCATTTTGGACCGATATGGCTACCCTACTGCATCATTCGCCGTATCAAGCCCCAAAGACACTGCACCTAACGGCTGGTTATTGTCCGCTGCGCGATGAAGATATCGGCTATCATGAGGTATTACAAGCCGCAGGCGCGCCATCCCAACTCGTCCATTTTGCGGATATGCCGCACGCGTTTTTGAATATGGAAAATCTGTGCCCAGAGCAATGTAAAGCTTTATACCAAAAAATTGGTGAATTCTGCCAAGCTTAACTTTTAACTTCTAAGGAATAAATATGCAACGTGCTGAACAACTTCGCCCCCTATCACGACAACATCACTTGGGACTCAATCTTGGCTTAAAAGCCGGTCAATTTCCTATGTCATCTTCTGAAGCAGACATCCAAGACCAATGGCAAAAAATAACCGCTTTTATCCGTGATGAATTTACTGCGCATTTTGGGGTGGAAGAAGACTATTTGGTGAAACCTTTAATGACTTACCACAAAGATAATCCACAAGTGATAGAGTTAAGTGAGCAACTGACGGCTCAACACGAAGAATTAAAACGATTAGCCGATAAAGCCAACCCGACTATTGAAGATTTACGCGATTTGGGCGATGCCTTATACGAGCATATTCGCTTTGAAGAGCGTGAAGTTTTTCCATTGGCTCAAGAGTTACTTACCTCTGGGCAGCTTGACGCTATTTATACCCAATCAGGCGATGATGTTAAATAGTTTTAAGTTTCATGAAAAACACTCATAAAAAAAGCACCCAATTAGGTGCTTTTTTTACTGATCATAGCTTATAGCGGTTTGCCTGTGCTATTGCGACGGCTACGTTTTGGCGCATCCCAACCATCTTGTTTGCCCGCAGGTTTAGCTGATGGCTTGCTTGATGAGGCATAACGGTCAGACGATGACTTAAATCCTTCCGATCTTGACGATTTACCGGCAAAGGGTTTATCTGATTTTTTGAAACCCTCAGATTTAAACCCGTTTGAGCGTGAATCACCAGCACGTTGGCCATCTTTTGCCGGATACGGTCTGTCGCTACGTTTTTTAAGCGGTTGACCAAAGGTTTCTTCTACGATTGGGCGTGGCTTGCGAGCGCGGTCATCGCCACGAAACTCGCTAGAGCGTTCGGTCTTTTTGGCAAAAGGTTTGTCACCAAAACGGTCATTTCTTTCAAAGCGGCTAGGACGCTCGCCATGACGCTCACCGCTGTTACGGTCATTACGGTCAGTGTTGTAACGTGGTTTATCACCTTGATAGCCTTTAAAGCCATCTTTGTTAAAGCTACGGTTATCATCGCGGCGACGATCTGCGTACTCACCTTGGCGAGGCTCACGATTGCCTTGGCGTGAATCACGGTCAAAATTTGGTTTATCCGATGATTTAGCGGCGCGGTGAAAATCGCCCTGACTGTTGCCATGATGGTTATCTGAATCACGATGACGACGCGGCGCACTCGCATCATCACGCCCAAAACGACTATCGCTGTTGCCTTGGTGACCTTTGTCAAAACGCTCACGTTTTTCAAAACGCGCTGAACTATCGTTGCTCGCTGGTTTGCCATAGCGTTCTTGGTTGTCAAAACGTGGCTTGTCCGCAAAACGACGCTCGCTCGAAGGTCTATCGCTTGAACCAGCAAAACGTTGTGAGCGGCTGCCACGGTCATCACGACCGCCACGGCTATCACTGCCGCTGCGACCACGACCTCGACCATCACGACCATTAGGCTTACCACGACCTTCAAATTTTTCCACAAAACGTGGTTCTAAGCCTTCAACTTGCGCTTCATTGATATCACGTTTTAGGTAACGGGCAATATTGCCAAATTGACGACGGTCATCGCGGCTACATAGGTTGATGGCAATACCGGTACGACCCGCACGACCTGAGCGACCGATACGATGCACATAATCTTCTACTTGGCGCGGTAAATCATAGTTAAATACATGGGTAATGTTGGGTAAATCAAGACCACGTGCTGCCACGTCTGTAGCTACCACGATGTCAAATTTGCCACTGCGTAAATCTGAAACGATACGATTACGCTTGCTTTGTGGCAAGTCACCATGCAGATAACAGGCTTTGTGGTCCCATTGTTGTAGGCGCTCAGCGACTTCTTCACTGCTGCGTTTGGTCGCGGTAAAGATAATCGCTTGACCACGCTCTGGGTCACAGATTAGCTGCTCTAATAATTTATTTTTGTGGTCAAAGTTGTCACAGAAGTACACTTTTTCATCGATGTGTGCGGTTTCAACTTTGATGTTGATACGCTCTGGGTCTTTGGTAAAGCTTTCAGCGATTTTACCGACTGGACCATCCCATGTCGCAGATGACATGATGGTTTGGCGATGCGCGGGTGTGGCTTCCAAAATCGCATTGATGTCATCGGCAAAACCCATGTCTAGCATACGGTCTGCTTCATCAAGTACCAACATAGTCAAATCAGAGAGATTTACACGCTGCGCATTGATATGATCTAGCAAACGACCCGGCGTCGCCACGATAATTTGCACGCCTTTTTTTAGCGCACGGATTTGACCACTGTATGCCGCACCACCCACAAGTGGCACACTGTACAAATCTTTCATGGCTGAGCCATATTTGCGGATGCTGTCTTGTACTTGGTTGGCAAGCTCACGCGTTGGTGTCAAAATCAACGCTTGTACGACTTTTGGCTGTTGGCGACCACGTTTGCCACTTGCGGTTTTTTCTGCCGCTTTTTCTTTGGCTTGTAGTTCACTTAATTGATGCAAAATTGGTAATACAAACGCGGCAGTTTTACCACTACCTGTTTGTGCGGATAATAGCAAATCACGACCCGCTAAGGCAGCAGGAATCGCGCGCGCTTGGATAGGCGTTGGTGTGGTATAACCCGTTGCGACAATACTTTTTAGTAATGAACCTGAAAGACCCAATGCAGTAAAACCATTTTCGCTAGGGTTAGCATCGTCAGACGTTGGCGCATCTGTTGCTATAGTATCAGCCGCTACAACATCGGTTGTCGCAGTTGCTTCTGTGTCATCAACTGGGGTGTTGTCAGTAGGCTGATTGCTGTTGGCTTGGCTATTGCTATGGGTATGGCTAAAAAAATTATCGATTGAGTTATCAGCAAAATCTGTGGTTGAATTAAAATCAGTCATGTAAGTCCTTAAAAAATAAGTTAATCAAAGTATCGGTGGTAACCTTGATTGAAAACACGCAACAAGCAAAAGCCCTCAAGCTGACTGCACTTTCAAAATGGATAAGCAAAATGAATAGGCAAAATTATCAGCTATCATTAATCACAAATATCGTGTTAATCGCTTTAAAGCATTGTAATCGTGTCTGGAAGACTTATTTTCGCTATAAAAATAGCGACAAAACCTACTGTCAGACTTATCAAAACTTTTGAAACAGTAAAACCATCAAAAAGTTCGTATCGCGGCATTCATAAGAATGCTTAAAAAAATACAATGCTAAATATTAGGTTATCATCGGAAGATTATCAGCGCTTACAATAGCGCGCTTGATATATAGGCAGATGGATAAGCTAGATTAATTGGAAAATTGACGTTGCTCTTAGCGTTTAGGTAGCGTATATGAGTCATTATTGGTCAGTTTTCTTTCGCAATTAAAAAACTTACCAAGTGAAATAGGCATCAAAAACACCTACTTAAAAAAGTGATAACCCCACTAGCACATCTTCGGCACACTGGCTGGCTGCTACCGTTGCTACCTTCCGGTCCTGGCGGGGTTCACAGCAGCTAGTTGCGAAGCTACCAATGGGGTTACCGAAGCGGTATTCTAGAGAATTTGGCGACCAAATGCAAACTCTTTTTATCATATACACCAAATTTTTGTATTTATTTCACTTTTACGCACGCTAACCCATCACCAAGCAACATTTGGGTAAATTTTTGTCGAACTTCTTACCCTTTTTCTACAATTCTTCCACTGCAAATGTTACAAAATATTTTATAATGCCCATTCAGCAACATATTGAATAAGCTAATACAGTATTTTAATCAGCAACAGATTCATGCCAACCCATATAAAGAAGTACTAGAAAAAACTAGGAAAAAAACAATAGGAAACACTATGACACATTTAAGCGCCGCAACTAACAATCATCCCAATCATAAAACGCATGCCAATCATACAATGACCAAAGGTATTGCAGCCAGCTTGCTTGCTATGGCGACGCTATTACCTTTTACCAGTGTTTCAGCCGCCACCTACCCTGTGAACCCATCCCCTGCGAACTCATCAATGACCAATACTTTAAACTACGGCTTGCTTAACTTTGCTGCCTCGGCGAGTAAAAAAGTCAGCAATGACCAAATCAATGCTACCCTTAGCAAAACTGTGCAAAACAAATCAAGCAGTGAGGTGGCTAATCAAATCGCTACCACGTTGAACCAAGCGGTAGCTATTGCCAAAAAATACCCACAAGTGCAAGTGAGTACGGGCAATCAAACCACCTATCCACAATATGATAAAAACCAAAAAATCATTGGTTGGACGGGGAGTGCAAGCTTGAATTTAAAAAGCACTGACACAGTCGCCGCTAGCAAATTGATTGCCGAATTGCAAAGTTTTATGACGGTTGATGGATTAGACTTTAGCGTGTCTGATGCCGCGCGCAAAGCCACTGAGCAAGAATTGATGATGGAAGCTTCCAAAAACTTCCAGCGCCAAGCGCAAACGCTGCTACCTGTGTGGGGCGCAAAAGGCTATCAATTAGTCTCGTTGGATTTTAGTCAAGGGGGCGATTATCGTGCACCGCGCGCGTATGGCAGTGTAATGATGCTAGAAGCCAGCAGTGCCAAAGTCGCTGACCAAAACCTCCAAGCGGGCGATAGCACCATTACGGTCACTGCCAATGGTACCGTTCAACTGGTCAAATAAACCGATTTTAACCACAAAAAAACCTGTTGAATCAACAGGTTTTTTTGTCTTTTACTCACTAAGAAATGCTTAGTAACAAATACTTAGTAGATAATACTTAGTAAGAAATTTCTGCACGGCGGTTTTTTGCCCATGCTGATTCGTCATGACCGGGATCGGCAGGTTGGTCTTCACCGTAGCTGATGGCTTCCATACGTGAAGCTGATACCCCTGACGTAGCTAAGTAGGCTTGGGCGGCTTGGGCACGGCGCTCACCCAATGCCAGATTGTATTCACGGCTACCACGCTCATCGGTGTGACCCGCAATAGCGACACGGGCACTTGGGTTGGCTTGTAAGAATTGCGCTTGTTGATTTAACACGGCTTGACCTTGAGCGTCGATTTCACTGCTATCAAAGCCGAAATACACGGTATTTGGGTTAGCACCCGCGGCAGTGATGACTGACGTCGAGTTTGTTACCACAGCGCCACCGTTATAGTAGCCTACGCCACCGGGTACGCCCATCGGTGCAACCACCACTTCAGACGTGCCAGTACGTTTGGCAGAACACCCTGTTAAGGCGATGGTTGCCATCATCGCGGCAGTACTTACTATTTTTAGCATCGTTAATTTCATAGTCTTTCCTCAAAAATTATTATTTAACGCGTTTACCTATTTTGTTACTTTTCGATAGAGTAAATCAATCTCGCGCTTTTTGTAAACAGTATTACTGTAAATTTTAGCCAACTTTTCCTCGAAATTCTCAAAGTAGTTTAATTTTTGGATTAAACGAATAGCTGAAGAAATCACCTTTTATAAGATAAGATTAGTGGTAACAAAACAAGTTGTCTAAAGTTGTGTCTACAGCCGCTACCAGCGAAATTTATTCCATAATTCAGGGTTTGCCCAAAACTTGCTATTAAACCAATTTGGCAAATGTTTATAGTCAAACAGATTAAATTGCCATACTTGGTAGCTGGTTATATGGTGATCTTGGTCATTTTCCACAATCGGCTGCTCATGCAATCGGCTAAAGCCAAAGCTCACCATATCCACGCCTGTTGCCGGCTGGGATAAGTCTTGCACCACCAAACAATGCTTGGCAAACAAGTCGCGACAGCGCTGAATAATTTGGGTATCGATAGCGCTATCGTTTGATAATATTATTACTGCCAAGTCATAGCGTTTGGCAAACCGATGCGCGATAAACGCTTGATAATCAAACGCTTCCCAGCTCACGGCTTGACCAATAGCTTCATCAATGGCTTGAATTTGGCTAAAAACCGACTGCGTGTCATCACCAATAATCAGCCCAGTGAACGGCTGATTTTTTAATGCGGCATTTTTATCTTTGCTTAAATCGTGTTTGCTCAAATCATGTTTGCTTAGGCTATCTTTACTTAAAAATGCCAGACTTTGTCGGATGACATCCGTAATGCTTAAGGTGGGATTGGTCAAAATAAAATCCTTTTGATGAGTTTTTATTAGATACTGTTGATAGATACGGCTGAGTGATAGCTGTGATATAGCAATGATAAGGATGGCTAATATGCCATTCTTTAAAACCAATTATAACTATCTATCATGAGCCATGACTAGCCCTTTTGGTCGAGACAGAGTACACTAAGTGCTAAATTTATCACTTGTATTGGCCGTTAGAAATAAGGAACAACCATGCCACAATATCGCTCAAAAACCTCCACGTCTGGCCGCAATATGGCGGGTGCACGCGCACTTTGGCGTGCAACAGGTATGACAGATGAGGACTTTAACAAACCGATTATCGCGATTGCTAACTCGTTTACCCAGTTTGTACCCGGTCACGTACACCTAAAAGACTTGGGTCAGTTGGTTGCCCGCGAGATTGAAGCGGCAGGTGGTGTTGCCAAAGAATTTAACACCATTGCGGTGGATGATGGTATCGCCATGGGTCACTCGGGTATGCTCTATAGCTTGCCAAGCCGTGATTTAATTGCCGATAGCGTGGAGTATATGATCAATGCCCACTGCGCCGATGCGCTGGTTTGTATCTCCAACTGCGACAAAATCACCCCGGGTATGCTGATGGCAGCGATGCGCCTTAATATCCCAACGATTTTTGTGTCGGGCGGTCCAATGGAAGCGGGCAAAGTGTTGGCATCCACCTTGGGCGATGGCCATACCACCCATGAAACCGTGATGAATGAATTGGGTGAAAAAATTCGCAAACTTGACCTAGTCGACGCCATGATTGATGCGGCAGATGACTTGATTAGTGACGAAGATGTGGCACAAACTGAGCGCTCTGCTTGCCCAACTTGTGGCTCATGCTCAGGTATGTTCACAGCCAACTCGATGAACTGTTTGACCGAAGCCTTAGGCTTATCACTGCCTGGTAATGGCTCGTTACTTGCCACTCACGCCAAACGTAAAGATTTATTCTTAGAAGCAGGTCGCCGCATCGTGGCACTTGCCAAACGTTATTATGAGCAAGATGACGCCAGCGTATTGCCGCGCTCAATTGCGACCAAAGCGGCATTTGAAAACGCCATGAGCCTTGATATCGCCATGGGCGGCTCAACCAACACGATTCTACATTTGCTTGCTGCTGCCAATGAAGCCCAAGTAGATTTTAAAATGGCGGATATTGACCGTCTAAGCCGCCGTGTGCCTTGTCTATCGAAAGTTGCCCCTGCGACGCAAAAATATCATATGGAAGACGTACACCGCGCTGGGGGTGTGATGGCAATTTTAGCCGAGCTTGATCGCGCAAACCTGCTGCAAACCGATGTCCCCACCGTTCATAGTACTTCACTCAAAGCAGCGCTGAGCCAATGGGATATCATGAATCCTGATAATACCGAAGCGCGTGAGCGTTATATTGCAGCCCCAGGTGGGGTACGCACCACGCAAGCCTTTAGCCAAAACAATGCGTGGTCGAATCTTGATGTCAATCGCGAATCTGGCTGTATCCGCAGCAAAGAATTCGCCTACTCGCAAGACGGTGGTTTGGCGGTATTGTTTGGTAATATCGCTGAACGTGGATGTGTGGTCAAAACAGCGGGCGTGGATGACAGCATCCTAAAATTTACCGGTCGTGCCCGTGTTTTTGAGAGCCAAGATGACGCCGTCGCAGCGATTTTGGCAGACCAAATTGTCTCAGGTGACATCGTGGTGATTCGCTATGAAGGTCCAAAAGGCGGTCCGGGTATGCAAGAGATGTTGTATCCGACCTCTTACCTAAAATCAAAAGGTCTGGGTAAAGCCTGTGCGCTACTCACCGATGGTCGTTTTTCAGGGGGTACGTCGGGTTTATCCATCGGTCACGTCAGCCCAGAAGCCGCTGAAGGCGGTACCATCGGTTTGGTCTATGAAGGCGATACCATCGAAATTGATATCCCTAATCGCTCGATTCATTTGGCGGTTGATTTTGCCGAACTGGAAAAACGCCGAGAAGCGATGGTGAGCCGTGGCAACCAAGCTTGGAAACCTGTCAATCGTGAACGCCAAGTGTCAGCCGCCTTGCGGGCGTATGCAGCGATGACTACTAGCGCGGATACCGGCGCGGTGCGTGATGTCAGTCAAGTAGAGCGCTAATTCTTTATTCCAAACTACATTACTATTAAAAAAATTGTCAAAAAAGAATTATCAAAAAGATCGATGCTACTTATCGGTCTTTTTTTAGCGCCATGAAAAACGTTGCAAACCCCATACTTGACCCCCACGGTTTTAGATGCCATGTAGGGTTTTCAAAAGGTGCGTTTTATAAAAAGTGCGGTTGTTAAAAGGCGCGGTTTATAAAAGCATTATCCACATCGGATGAATTCTGCTAAAATACAATGTTTACATTTTTTTGATAATACATGCCAAATTTAATTTTGAAAACTCTTAAGGAGCCGCTGTGAGCCGTCCGTTTTCTTCAGCCGATATACGTCAAGCTTTTATCAATTATTTTGCCGAAAATGGTCATACCCCAGTGGCATCATCGAGCCTAGTCCCACACAATGACCCTACCCTGCTATTCACCAATGCCGGTATGAACCAATTTAAAGATGTGTTCTTAGGGATAGACAAACGCGATTATAAACGTGCGGTATCGTCGCAAAAATGTGTGCGCGCAGGCGGTAAACACAATGACCTTGACAATGTCGGCTATACCGCCCGTCACCATACGTTTTTTGAGATGCTTGGTAATTTCTCGTTTGGTGATTATTTTAAACAACAAGCCATCCCATTTTGTTGGGAGTTTTTGACATCGGATCAGTGGCTTGGACTACCCAAAGATAAACTTTACGTGACGGTGTATCATACCGATGATGAAGCCTTTGATATTTGGCATAACGTGGTGGGCTTGCCTGCCGAGCGTATCATCCGTATTGGGGATAATAAAGGCGGTCAATACCAATCGGATAATTTTTGGGCAATGGGTGACACAGGTCCTTGTGGTCCTTGTACCGAAGTATTTTATGACCACGGCGCGCATATTTGGGGCGGTCTGCCAGGTACACCTGAAGAAGACGGCGACCGTTTTGTCGAGATTTGGAACAACGTCTTTATGCAGTTTAACCGCCAAAAAGACGGCACTCTTGAAAAACTGCCTGCGCCAAGTGTCGATACGGGAATGGGTTTAGAGCGTATTAGTGCCATCATGCAAGGCGTGCATAGCAACTATGAAATCGATATGTTTATCCATCTCATGCAGCACGCGGCGCAAGTGATTGGCTTGCCAAACGATATCGACTTACAGTCTGAGCCATCACTCAAAGTGCTTGCTGACCATATTCGCTCGGTTTCCTTTTTAATTGCAGATGGCGTTCTACCAAGCAATGAAGGTCGTGGTTATGTGCTGCGTCGTATCATCCGCCGCGCGGTTCGTCATGGCAACAAATTAGGCGCTAATGACAACTTCTTTTATAAGCTCGTCGCGCCACTTGCCCAAATCATGGGCGATGCCTACCCACAGCTTCGTGAACAGCAAGCCAACATTGAGCAAGCCATCTTAAAAGAAGAAGAACAATTTGCCAAAACTTTGTCACAAGGTCTCAAACTGCTATCCCAAGAATTAGACAGCTTAAAATCTGGCGATACGTTATCGGGTGCAACGGTGTTTAAACTGTATGACACGTATGGTTTCCCTGCCGATTTGACTGCCGACATCGTGCGCGAACGCGACATCAGCATTGATGAAGCCGGTTTTGAGCAAGGCATGGCGCAGCAACGCGCCCGCGCCCGTGAAGCGGGTAAATTTGGCGTTGATTATAACCAATTGATTCAAGTTGACAGTGCCACTGAATTTTTGGGGTATGACCAATCGGAACATAGCAGCACTATTACCCACTTATACCTTGAGGGCAAATCTGCTGAACAATTGCAAGAAGGTGATGAAGGGGTCATCGTATTATCGGCAACGCCTTTTTATGCTGAAGGCGGTGGCCAAGCCGGTGAATTGGGTGACATCCAAACCGAAACCGGCGTATTTGAAGTCCAAGACACCAAAAAATCTGGTCAAGCCATCATCCATCATGGCGTCGTCAAAATGGGCAGTATCAGTCAGGGTCAATCAAGCGAAGCACGCGTCGCAAGCCAAGTACGCGCCATGAGTGCCAAAAACCACTCCGCCACTCACCTACTGCACGCTGCCCTTCGTGAGCATCTTGGCACAGGTGTCACCCAAAAAGGGTCATTGGTCAATAGTGAGGTGTTGCGTTTTGACTTTTCGTATGACAAAGCCTTGACTGAGCAAGACATCATAACCATCGAAAACATTGTTAACCAACAAATCCTTGCCAACCAACCTGCCATTGTAGAAATGCTCAGCATGACGCAAGCGCAAGACAAAGGCGCGATGGCACTGTTTGGTGAAAAATATGGTGACACGGTTCGCGTATTGTCTATGGGTACGGTAGATAAAGACGGCAAGCCTTTCTCCATCGAACTATGTGGTGGTCTGCATGTACAACGCACGGGGGATATCGGCTTATTCAAAATCGTCAGTGAGCAAGGTATCGCGGCAGGCATTCGCCGTATCGAAGCGGTGACAGGCATGGGCGCAGTCAAATATGTGCAGCAAGGTGAAAAACAGCTCAATCAACTTGCCAGCCAGCTCAAAGCGAAGCGCGACGAAATCGCCGACCGTGTCAATCAAATGACCGACAAAACACGCGACCTTGAAAAACAACTTGAGCGTTTGCAGCAAAAATTGGCCAGTAGCCAAGCCAAAGACTTAATTAACAACGTGCAAGATATCAATGGACAAAAAGTGCTGATTGCAAGTTTACAAGGCATGGATGGTAAAGCATTACGCACGATTGCCGATGACATGAAGTCAAAATTGCATGATGGTATCGTGGTGCTCGCTGGCGTGGCTGACGATAAAATTGCGCTGACTGCCAGTGTCGGCAAAGACTTAACCAGCAAAATCAAAGCGGGCGATATCATCAAACACTTAAGCGAGCAGCTTGGCGGTAAAGGCGGTGGTAAACCTGACTTTGCCCAAGGCGGCGCAACTGATGTGGCAGGATTGCCAACCGTATTAGCAGCGCTATCAAATTGGTTGGCTGAGCAACTTGCCTAATTAAAACTAACCCTAAAAAAACGCCGAATGAGTTATTCGGCGTTTTTTATGCGGCTATATTTATGCAGCGATATAAGGCATGAGTCTAATCAGGCTTAATCAAAGCGCCATTTACTTTAGCCAAACATTCGGTATCATAAAGCCTAAAGCACATTGTGTATAATCGTCTCTATAATCGCATTTATAGTCGTGTCTATAATCACATCTAGCATCTTATCAACCAACGAAGCTTTAAATCACGCTTATAGCTTTAAAACACGCCTAGCGCTTTAAAATAATCATAATCAATAAGGAAACATCATGGACAATCATTACCAGCCCCCCAAAATTTGGACAAATGATAGCCAAAACGGTGGCAAATTTGCCAGTACCAACCGCCCTACCGCAGGAGCGACCCACGAGCAACACTTGCCGATTGGTAATAACCCTTTGCAGCTTTACAGCCTTAACACCCCAAACGGTATCAAAATCAATATGTTACTTGAAGAATTGGCAGAGCTTGGTATTGAAGGTGCACAGTATGACGCCTATAAAATCGACATCATGAATGGCGACCAATTTGGCTCAGATTTTGTTGCCATCAATCCCAATTCTAAAATCCCCGCACTGGTGGATAACAGTGTTAATCCACCGATTAAACTGTTTGAATCAGGCGCTATCTTGCTATACCTTGCCGAAAAATTTGGGCAGTTTATCCCAGCAGACACCGCCAAACGTGCCGAATTTTTGTCATGGCTGTTTTGGCAAATGGGTGCTGCGCCGTACGTCGGTGGCGGCTTTGGGCATTTTTATGCGTATGCCCCAGAAAAGTTTGAATATGCCATCAATCGCTTTACCATGGAAACCAAACGCCAATTGGATTTACTCGACCAACATTTAGCGACTCACACGTTTATGGTAGGTAATGACTACAGTATCGCTGATATCGCGATTTGGGCATGGTATGGTCAGTTGGCACTGGGCAAATTGTATAACGCTGGCGAGTTTTTACAAGTACAAAACTACACCCACCTACAACGCTGGGCAAAAAAACTGCATGACCGTCCTGCCGTGCAACGCGCTTTAACCCTACCCCTACAACCGATTGCCTAAACTGATAACTTTTGGTTCATAATACCCATCCAATTTTCAGCCAGTCATTTGGGGATTTTTGGCAATTTTGCCTTGCCCCAAAATTGGGAAATATGGTATAAAGTACCGTTTAATTTACGTTTCGTGACATTGTAAACAATCTGCCAAATAATCCACCACCGACTGCTAAAAAAGTCTTGGATAGCAATTGTAAACAACGTGCGCGATATTATAGGGTGTATTGACAATGGCTTTAATCGTACAAAAATACGGTGGTACGTCGATGGGTAGTGTCGAACGTATCAAAAATGTGGCACAGCGCGTCAAACGTTGGCATGACAATGGTCATCAAGTGGTGGTTGTCGTCTCTGCCATGAGTGGCGAGACCAATCGCTTGATTGATTTGGCACGTCAAATCAGTAAAGAACCAAACGCTCGTGAATACGACCAAATGGTATCAACCGGCGAGCAAGTCTCGATTTCTTTACTTGCCATGGCATTAAATGAAATCGGTGTGAGGGCCAAGTCAATGACGGGCGGACAAGTGGCGATTCGTACCGATGATAGCCATACCAAAGCCCGTATTCAACATATCGATGATAGTCAGCTTCGCGCAGCACTCGATGCTGGCATGGTCGTTGTAGTGGCGGGCTTCCAAGGGGTGGATGAAAAAGGTGACATCAACACCTTAGGTCGCGGAGGCTCGGATACCACCGGGGTTGCACTGGCTGCTGCCCTATCTGCCGATGAATGTCAAATCTATACCGATGTCGACGGCGTGTATACTACTGACCCACGGGTGACACCAAAAGCCAAAAAATTATCAAAAATTACTTTTGAAGAAATGCTAGAAATGGCAAGCCTTGGCTCAAAAGTGTTGCAAATTCGCTCGGTTGAATTTGCCGGAAAATACCAAGTACCACTGCGTGTTTTATCCAGTTTTGATGAAAACGCCGATGGTAAATTCGATGATGATTTTAAAAAGAATGTAGGTACATTAATTACCACCGATGAGGGAGACAGCATGGAACAACCAATTATTTCGGGCATCGCCTTTAACCGTGACGAAGCTAAAGTATCTATCTTAGCAGTGCCTGATCGCCCTGGTATTGCGTCATCGATTTTAAGCCCGATCAGTGCTGCCAATATCGAAATTGATATGATTATCCAAAACATCGCAGAAAACGGATTGACCGACTTTACCTTTACTGTTAACCGTGGGGATTTTGATAAAACTCTAGCGATTTTGGGTGACAATCTTGCTGAGATTGGCGGCAAAGAAATCGTGAGCAATAACAAAGTGGTTAAAGTATCACTGGTGGGTGTTGGGATGCGTTCACATGCAGGCGTAGCAAGCAAAATGTTTGAAACACTGGCAGAAAACAACATCAATATCCAAATGATTTCTACCAGCGAAATCAAAATCTCGGTACTGATTCAAGAAGAACAACTGGAAAAAGCGGTTAAAGCGTTACATACCGCTTTTGGTCTTGACCGTGAAGACGGTGAAAGCAAGGTTGCTGGATTATAAGAAATTTGTAATTCTCCACAAAAACAAGGTTAATATCCGCGTTTTGCGGGTGTTAACCTTTTTTTTACTTCTGCATTTCGTTTATAATGGTATCTCGTTTATTGGGCACAAACGCAACTAACCCCTCAATGCCTATTTTGACTGTTGGCAAATAGCCGCCGTGCATGATGAGTTCGCTTAAATTATGCCCTTGCAGTCTGTCTTTAACGTATCATTGGGCAATGATACATGATAATATATTTGACGAATTTAGCTAATTTATCGTTGAATCATCATAGGACATTGATGGTACTTGTTGCGACATAAGGAGTGTGACGCATGTTAATTTTGACTCGCCGTGTTGGCGAAACTTTAATGATAGGTGACGAAGTCAGTGTCACCGTACTGGGTGTAAAAGGTAACCAAGTCAGATTGGGCGTCAATGCGCCAAAAGACATTGCTGTACACCGTGAAGAGATTTATCAAAGAATTCTGCATGAACGGACTGGGCATGAACGCATGGGTTATGATACTCACCCAGTCGATTTTGCCGCCCATGATAGAATAGGTCAAGACCGCAGTGGTTTTGGGGCAGCCAGTGAGGCCTTTCCCCAAGAGCGCAGTAAACCCTCTCAATCACGCAACAGCGGTCAGCAACTGCATCATTTAGAAAACCGTGTGGAAAACCGCGGTTTTGGTCAGACCAACAATAATTTTAACCCAGCGTTTGATCCGTTTGAGGACGATTATTTTAATCGTTAATGACGGTCGCTATTTTGACTTTTGGAGTAACTATGAGCGCTATTGATAAGCTAGAACTATCAAAACTATTAGCTAAATTAGAAAACAAATCGCTAGATTTTGCTTCCGTGCTAGCTATCATCGATAGTTATTATGACTATCACCCAACTCAGTTTGTCAATGGCGAAGTGCACAATGCGGCTGGCGAAAATGAAGGCAGTGCGAAAGTATTCGGCTTTGCGCTACTCAACCACTTGACCCAACAAGATACGCTAAAACTGTTTGCTGAGCACTATGATAGTGTTAAAGCAGAGCCAAAAGGTACAAACCATGCCAATATCCGTAACTTTAGCTTTTTTGGCTGGCAAGGCTTTTTGATGCAGCGTAACTGTTTAATACCAAAAGCGTTAACGCCAAAAGCGTCATAACATCATTTAATATGCTTAAGTCTTAAAATCTAACCGTTTTTTGCGTCAAACAAGGCAGCCGATGTGTTGCCTTTTTTTTATGCAATGGTTTTTATTTTAAAAAATGGTTTTGAGAGACTGATTGGTTATTGGTTTGCCCTTAACTGCTGGCGCATTTGTTTTTTTTGCTCACGGCGATGGCGAAAAAAATCCTGCAACAACGCGCGACTTTGCTCTTCCATTACGCCTTGTTTTACTGTCAAAAAATGGTTATAAAACGTCACTTGGCTAAAATCCTGCTGGCTGACAATCATGCCTGCTTTCGGCTCTGTCGCTGCAAACACCAAGCGCGATACTCTGGCATGAATAATCGCCCCTAGACACATAGTGCAAGGTTCAAGCGTGACAAACAGTTCACAATCCGCTGGCAGACGGTAATTGTCAAAATATTGACACGCTCGCCTTATTGCCACTATTTCGGCGTGCGCAGTGGCATCATGACTTAAAATCGGTTGATTGTAGCCTTTGGCTATGATGGTGCCTTGATGCACAATCACCGCACCCACTGGCACCTCCCCCAGCTGTCCGCCCTCGGCTGCAACGTCAAGCGCCGCTTGCATAAAGGCGTCATCGCTGTCACAAAAGCCTGTTTCACAACAGTCATGCTTACTTGCACTCATTATGATACCACCCAAACTACTGTGGCAACTGCCAATCTATCGGGCTTTTGCCATGCGCTATCAAATAATCATTGGCTTTGGAAAAAGGGCGCGTGCCAAAAAAACCACCCCGATTGGCGCCAAGCGGTGATGGATGCGTGCCTGTAATGATTAAATGCTTAGATGTATCGATAAAACGGCCTTTTTTCTGCGCGTAACTTCCCCATAGGATAAAGACACAGTGCTCACAGTGCTGATTAACAGCCTCAATCACCGCATCAGTGAACGTTTCCCAGCCAATACGCTGATGACTGCCGGCCTGGCCTGCTTCTACAGATAGCATACTGTTGAGTAGCAGCACCCCTTGGGTTGCCCAATGGGTCAAATCGCCATGTTTTGACGGGGCGATACCCAAATCTGCGGCAAGCTCTCGTAAAATATTTTGTAGACTCGGCGGTTTGGGAATGGCTTTGGGCACGGAAAAAGATAACCCCATCGCTTGTCCCGCGCCATGGTACGGGTCTTGACCCAAAATCACTACCTTAACCTGCGACAAAGGCGTCAAGTTAAACGCATTGAACATTTGACTACCTGAGGGATAAATCACTTTTTGCGCATGATATTGATCTCGCAAAAACTGGCGAATGTTATCCATATTGCTGCTCGTTAGCTCTGTCGCCAAGGCGTGCTTCCAATCGTCCGGCATTTTGACATTGGCTAAAATTTGTTGTTGTTCAGGCGTTAATGTTTTCATGGTTGATCTGCTATCAAAAAATTATAAAAAAAGCCAAAGAATATCTTGGCTTTATTGTAGCAAATAATTGTCGTCAATAAGTGGAACACTTCGAGGCTGTCTATTTTATACCCACTAATTACTCTGAAAAAGTTTGACGTAGGGTAAAATCGTCTAATTTGACCGCTTCACGGCTGCTCTTTTCAGTGGGGGGAATCACTTGCGCTTCGCCCGTCACTACCGCTTTACCCTCTTGATTGGTCACTTGGCAATCTAACACCACCCATTTTTTGCTATCGTCTTTACTTTTCACGGTCAAGGTCGCGGTTAAAGTATCATCGATATGCACAGGACGACGGAAAGACAAACTTTGGTTCAGATAAATTGTCCCCAAGCCTGGAAATTTGGTACCAATCAAGGCTGATAATAGACCGGCTGTCCACATACCATGGGCAATCACGCCTTTAAACTGGCTTTGCTCGGCATACTCATTATCGAGATGCGCAGGGTTGTAGTCATGGGTAACCAGCGCAAATGCTTTGACATCATCTGCGGTCACTTGGCGGGTCATACTGGCAGTTTGCCCGATAGTTAATTCCTCATAGGTAAAATTACTAAAAGTTGTCATTGTCCGTCCTTTTTTTTGCTTAATTTCATAAAAAACCACGATAAAAAAATCATTTTGATGGTTTGACTATAAGTTTGACTATAGCATAAATTTTTCAAATTTTTATGACAATGACTACGCATTCATGAACCCATCTGACTTTAACAATTACAAATTTTTTATCTTTTTGCTTGACTTGATGAACTGCTAATAAAATCAAGCGTCTAGGATTTTTGCAAAAAAATAGGCAAAAAATTGAAAAAAATACAAGCTAGAATTACAAATTTTTTTACGCTATATTGTGCGAAATAACAAAACAACCCCTAGATATAGTAGTTTTTGCAAAACCTTGCAATAATTGGGCAATAGCATTGCAATGCTACATAAGTGATATGGCTTCGGCTTAAAAGCGGTATTTAAAAGTGGCATACACACTCACTATACTTTCGGTTAGCTGTTTTACTTGGCATTTTTATCTCACCACCTCTCATTCAGCGCCTTTTTAATACATACAAATATGACGTTGATAAACAGGTAAAAAAAGGAACGTATTATGACTCGTACTGAAGATATCCTCGTGCAAAAACGCGACGGGCGTTTGGAAAAAATTGATTTGGATAAGATTCACCGGGTCATCGAGTGGGCAGCAGAAGGGCTTGATAATGTGTCTGTCTCACAAGTAGAAATCAGCTCACACATCCAGTTTTATGACAAAATCACCACCAAAAGCATCCATGAGACCATCATTAAGTCAGCCGCAGATTTGATTTCTGCGGCAACGCCTGATTATCAGTATTTGGCAGCGCGATTGGCAATTTTTCATTTGCGCAAAATCGCGTTTGGTCAATTTGAGCCGCCGCATTTGTTTGACCATGTCACCAAACTGACCCAAGAAGGTCGTTACGATGCCCATATTTTGCAAGACTTTAGCAAAGAAGAATTTGATATACTCAATGACTATATTGACCACAACCGTGATTTAAGCTTTGCATATGCCGCCGTCAAACAAATGGAAGGCAAATATTTGGTGCAAGACCGCGTCAGCAAACAAGTCTTTGAAAGCCCACAATTTTTGTACATGCTTGTTGGTATGTGTCTGTTTGCCAGTTACGACAAACAATATGACAAGGCGGCGCGATTAGATTATATCAAGCGCTTTTATGACGCCACGTCCACTTTCAAAATCTCATTGCCAACGCCAATCATGTCGGGCGTGCGTACCCCATCGCGTCAATTTAGTTCATGCGTACTCATTGAATGTGATGATAGCTTAGACAGTATCAATGCCACCACCAGTGCCATCGTGCGGTATGTGTCACAGCGTGCCGGTATTGGTGTCAATGCGGGTCGTATTCGCGCATTAGGTAGTCCTATTCGTGGCGGTGAAGCGCAGCACACTGGCTGTATTCCTTTTTACAAACTATTCCAAACTGCCGTTAAATGCTGCTCACAAGGCGGCGTGCGTGGTGGTGCAGCGACCTTGTTCTACCCGATTTGGCATTTGGAAGTGGAAAATCTGCTGGTGCTCAAAAATAACCGCGGTGTGGAAGACAACCGTGTTCGCCACATGGATTATGGCGTGCAAATCAATAAAACCATCTATCAACGTTTGATTAAAAATCAAAACGTAACCCTGTTTTCACCATCGGATGTACCAGGTTTGTACGATGCTTTTTTTGCCGATCAAGCCGAGTTTGAGCGTTTGTATGAGCAATATGAGCAAGATGAATCCATTCGCAAACGCAGTGTGCCCGCGCAAGAGTTGTTTAGCTTGATGATGCAAGAGCGTGCCAGCACGGGTCGTATCTATGTGCAAAACGTTGACCATTGCAACACCCACAGTCCGTTTGACCCAAGTGTTGCGCCAATTCGCCAATCCAACCTATGTATGGAAATCGCGCTACCGACCCAACCACTTGACAACATCAATGATGAAAGCGGTGAAATCGCCCTTTGTACGTTATCAGGGATTAACTTGGGTGAAATCAACCAATTAGAAGATATCAAAGAGCCCGCGGAACTGATCGTGCGTGCGCTAGATGCCTTGCTTGACTACCAAGACTACCCGGTCATCGCTGCTAAAAATGGCTCTATGAAACGCCGCACGCTGGGTATTGGTGTCATCAACTACGCCTATTATCTTGCCAAAAATGGTACCAAATATTCAGATCCTACGGCGCTCGGTTTAACCCATCGCACTTTTGAAGCCTTACAATATTATTTGTTGGTGGCGTCAAATAAACTGGCTAAAGAGCAAGGCGCGTGTCCTGCATTTGGCGATACCACATATTCACAAGGTATTTTACCGATTGATACCTATAAAGCAGACATTGATGCGATTTGTAATGAGCCGCTTCAATTCGACTGGGAAGCACTGCGTCACGATATCAAAACCCATGGTCTTCGTAACTCAACCTTGACCGCCTTGATGCCATCAGAAACCTCTAGCCAGATTGCTAACGCAACTAATGGCATTGAGCCACCGCGTGGTCTGGTATCTGTCAAAGCATCAAAAGACGGTATTTTAAAACAAGTGGTGCCTGAGATTGATAAGCTCAAAGATCAATACGAGCTATTATGGCAAATGCCAAATAACAAGGGTTATTTGAGTCTTGTGGCGATTATGCAAAAATTCATTGACCAAAGTATCTCAGCCAATACCAACTACGACCCAACCAAGTTTGAAGATAGCCGTGTACCGATGAAGGTGATGATTCAAGACTTGTTGATGGCGTATAAATTGGGCGTTAAGACGCTGTACTATCACAACACCCGTGATGGTGCAAATGATGCCCAAGATGACCTAGAAAATGGCTGTGCTGGCGGGGCTTGTACTTTATAATAAAAGATAAGCCAGTTTAAAATTAGACTGGCTTTTTAAATTCTTAAATGTAATTCATAAAGGAGGTTAAAATCATAATGCATTAAAAAAGCCCAGTATATTAAACTGAGCCTAAAATTTATTCTAATGCCAAGTAGACAATAAATATTAATTTACTAAACAATTTGAATAAATTTCTGTACTTTGCAGAGCACAGACACACTTTAAACAATTTGTTTGGTCATGTCTAATCTTTTTTGGTTACTTGGTAGTTCAATTACTAAGCCGCTAAAGGAGTATTTTATGGCTAAAATTTGTAATTATCCAAAAGGTGTACATGTCAATCACTACAAACGCTTTCGCTATGGTAAATGGGAGTTTGTTTGTGAACATTGCCGTAGTTACCCAAATCAACAACTAGCGTTTAATTTCTAAATTCTAGTTGTTTAACTTCTGAGCAAAAGGCTTATGATGTGAAATACATTATAAGTCATCTGTAAGTATATGAGAGAATATGAAATTTAAACTTTTATTGATTCCTAATTTATTTACTATTCTAACAGGCTGCGCATTAATACCGCAAACATACGATAGCCCGATTCCTGTCTATGTTGACTTGGGTGATGCCACACCTACCACCACCCTGCCTAATTCAAATTCAAAAGCCAATGCCAAAACCATGAGCCACTAAGGCTTGGTATCAGGCTTGTCCGATTGTGCCAGTTTTGCTGACGCTACCACTTTATCTTTCACAGGTACAGTATTAGCAAAATTTGAATAGGTAATATCAATCGGTTTGCCCATCATCACACGGCTGGTCGGTAACGCATTTTTGAGCCCCACTTCTTTCATCATCTCAGCGATTTTTAAAATCATATCGGTTTGTTTTTGATTAAAATCCATTGCGCCTTTCACATTGAGATAACACCGTACTTCAACAAGATACGCGTCTTGCTGAGTGCCAGAGATACGCACTTGATTCCACACACTGTTGGTGTCCGGATGATTGGTGATATAAATTTGTGTTTGCTCCATAAATTCACGTAATTTATCGATGTCGCTATCACGAGAGATATAGAACACTTGCGAAAAATGAAACATATCGCGCTGCGAGACATTTTCAATGCTCATCGATGAGAAGTTACCATTGGGGATTGTCACCACCGTGCGATCGGTGGTACGCAGACGGGTGGAGCGGATACCGATGTCTTCAACTGTACCTTCTTGCGTGCCAAAGCGGCAGTAGTCGCCCACATTGACAGGTTGGTCAGCAACGACCGATACGCTGCCCACCAAATTTTCAATCGTTTTTTGTGCACCCAATGCCAACGCCACACCACCAATCCCCAATGCGGCAATACCTGTGGTTAAGTCGTAGCCTAGATTACCCAAAATCACAATGGTCGCAATGGCAATCAAAATCAATTTTACGACTTTTCGCAGCAGATTTAGGACAGATAGCCGCTCTGGATGATGGTTATTGCTGGCATAGTTTTCTGCACGTTTAAAAATCAAATCCAAAATACGTAAAATCAACCATACCATGGATACCCAAGATAAAATATCGGCAAGGTTGGACGCCATATTGCGCACAACCAAATTAATACCCACCAAAATCATGGCTTCTTTAATAATCAGCGCCGTCAGCACCATTGCGGCAGGTACAACCACCCGCCCATCAATCGGAAATTGCTTTTCTTTATCTGGGTGGGTCGCTAGATAAATCCGCGTGATAATCATATATAAGATTTGGCTAATTAATAGACAGGCGAGATAAGTCGCTATCATGAGCGCAATCACTGCCCCGATGTGCCCAAGACTATAGCCTTTAATATCTTTCTCAATCCATTGTTTTGGAATGTACTTTTCTACCAATGTCGGCTGGGTAACGAGTGATAACGACGCAACTTCTTGCAAGGTTTGTTGTGAAATCAGCCAAATATTGGTGCCATTAGATTGTTTGACACGCTGCATTAAGATATCGATACTCTTTTTGTCAGCCGAGGGATTGTTGATCTCCCCGACCTTATCGAGATTGGGCGCTAGTTTGTCATCGAGATTGCCGGTAGGGTCATTGCTAATTTGTAGCTGCTCGTTGATACGTCCGCCGCTATCGAGTGCCGATTTTAATGATTCGAGCGTGCCACTGGGGTCTTTGGTAGAACTTAAATCCACATAACGGCTAGCGAGCATCCAATCACTTTTTGCCAAGGCTTGAATAAAGCCTTGCACGCTGCCGCGCGGGGTATCACGCCCAAAGGTGTCTTGTGGGGTTGCTGTGCCGCTGGCGCTACTGGCTGATTTACTGCTATCAGCCGCCCATACAGTGGTGGGTTTGACACTGGTGATAACCATGAGCAAAGCAAACAATGCCATCATAAAACAACGGCGGTATAAAGATGGTGCATCAGCATGACGCTGATATTGGTTAAGAGACTTTGACAACTGCATAAACTTCCCAAAATTTGTAAAACGCTCAGACATAATTAGTCTAATAGTTAGCCTACATGATAACGGCCTTGCTTTATGCTTTAAGAAATCTTAAATTGCAATGCGCTTATTCTGAATAAAGTATTTCGTCTTGTAGGTATAACTGCTAAAATACGCGAATTATTTGATTTTATCAGTTTTAAATTCCAAAAACACTTTTAAATGCATTGAGTTATTATGTTTAATTTACATCCACAACTAGCAAAAGATACTTTTTTGGTGGGCGAATTTCCGTTATCTACTTGCCGCTTGATGAACGACTGTCAATTTCCTTGGTTGATTTTAATTCCGCGTGTACCCGGTATCAAAGAATTATATGAACTATCCGCCAGTGACCAAGCCCAGTTTTTACGTGAATCCAGCTGGCTATCAAGTCAGCTTGCCAAAACTTTTCAAGCCGATAAAATGAACATCGCCGCGCTTGGCAACCAAGTGCCGCAATTGCATTTTCATCATATCGTGCGCTACCAAAATGACATTGCTTGGCCCAATCCAGTATGGGGTAATCCAGCCATTCCTTATACCCCTGAAGTGCTCAGCCATATGCAGCAGACACTGATGATGGCACTGCGGGGTCATCGTGATATGCCATTTGATTGGCAAATGAACGTCTAAAAAAATTTTCACCACGAGGCACGAGGTAGACAAACTAAATTGCGTGAATCCATTCAAGGTCTTTCGACCAATCTAAAAAGTCCGAAATTCATTGAACTGGCGGCATTTTTTATTTTATTGCTCACCTTAACCTCTCTTGATATACCGCCTATTTATCATACGCTCAGTATTTTGCTGTTGCTAGCAAGCGCTATTGTCACTGCTTTGAGTGTTATCCGGCCTCATCACTACATTACTTCGGCCAGTGTATTAACCCTGATGGCGTTGGCAACGGGTATGTTGCAGTTTAACTACATCCCAAGCCTTGCGTTATGGTTGTTGATTTTAATTCGCCTGATTTTTTCAGATACCAAATACACTGTTTCGTTGGTATTATTAACCTTAGCAGTGGGTATACTTAGTCTGATATCTGCGCATTTTTTATTACCCGCCATTAGTTTGACAGCCAAGCAAGAAGATATTCTAAATTTTGTCATCGTATTTACCGATATCTTGATAGTTGGTTATCATATTTGTTCTCTGGTGATTCGCTTACGCCAAAAAAATCAAATGCTTGCGCAGCAACAAGCACGGATTGATACTTTGGTCAATGTCACCAATAAATTAACCCGTTTTTTGCCGCCCCAAATTTGGCAACCGATTGTCAAAAATAACACCAAGGTTGAAGTCATTAATCAACGGCGCAAGCTAACTATTTTGTTTTCGGACATTGTTGGCTTTACTGATTTGTCGGATCATATTAGTCCCGACCATTTAGCCAATATTTTAAACACTTACCTTGACCGTATGACCCAAGTTAGCCAAAAATATGGGGCGACCCTCGATAAGTTTTTGGGGGATGGGTTATTGTGCTATTTTGGTGATATGGGTGGTAATGACCGTGATAATGCGATTGCTTGTGCCAGTATGGCCATTGAGATGCGCCGTGAAATGGAAGTGCTGCGCCACCAATGGCGATTACTCGGTTTTGAAGGGCTGCATGTACGTATGGGTATCAATACAGGGTATTGTTATGTTGGTAATTTTGGCAGCCGCAATCGTATGACCTATACCGTGGTTGGAAAGGAAGCCAATTTTGCCTCTCGCCTTGAATCTGCCGCGCAAAACAATCAAATTTTGATCAGTGAAAGTACGTTTAATTTAATTGGTCATGTCCATCATTGCCAAGCCGTGGGGCAATTTAAATTTAAAGGCTTTCAAGATGCTATGAATGTGTGGGAATTGCTTGAACCCAAAAGCGAATCCATGCAACAAACCGATTGGGTGGACTTTAGCTTGCCGGGGTTTAACCTGCATTTAAATTTTCACGATATTCGTAATTATGATAAGAATGATATTACTAACCAGCTAAAATCTGCATTGGCGCTTGTTGAAGAAAAGCAAAAATAATGCTATTGACGGTTTTGGCTGACCCATTTTTTTGACTTAGCTATATTCTTAGCTTAGCTATGTTTAACCATTTACATATACTAAAAAAGCCGAAGCATTCAGCTTCGGCTTTTTTTTATACTATTGAATTAGGCATCAAACGAAGCCAATGCTTGGTTAAATGTCGCACTTGGGCGCATCACCTGGCTTAGCTTTTGTTGGTCTGGTTTATAGTAACCGCCAATATCTGCGCCTTGACCTTGAACATCATTTAATTCAGCAACGATTTTGTCTTCGTTTTCTGACAACGCTTGAGCAAGTGGCGCAAACTTGGTTTTAAGCTCGCTATCTTGATCTTGGTTCGCCAATTCTTCTGCCCAATATTTGGCTAGATAATAATGGCTACCACGGTTGTCGAGCTCACCGGTACGGCGTGATGGTGATTTGTCGTTATCCAACAATTTACCCGTCGCCAAGTCTAGGGTTTTTGCCAGTAATTTTATCCGTGGGTTGTTTTCTTTAATCCCTAAGTCTTCTAAAGATACCGCAAGCGCGAGCATCTCGCCGAGCGAATCCCAGCGCAGGTGGTTTTCTTCAACCAACTGCTCGACATGTTTTGGGGCTGAACCGCCTGCCCCTGTTTCGTAAAGACCACCGCCTTCCATCAATGGGACGATTGATAGCATTTTGGCTGACGTGCCTAATTCTAGGATTGGGAACAAGTCAGTTAAGTAGTCACGCAAGATGTTACCTGTGACTGAGATGGTATCCAAGCCACGCGCCACACGCTCAAGGGTATAACGCATCGCACGAACTTGGGACATGATTTGGATATCTAGCCCTGTGGTATCATGCTCTTGTAAGTATTTTTTAACTTTCTTGATGAGTTCATTTTCATGTGGGCGGTATGGGTCAAGCCAGAAGATAGCTGGCATGCCTGAGTTACGTGCACGCGTCACTGCCAGTTTTACCCAGTCACGAATTGGCGCATCTTTGACTTGACACATACGCCAAATATCACCTTCTTCAACATTTTGTGACATCAATACTTCGCCTGTCTCAATGTCAGTAATATTGGCAACGCCTGCCTCTGGGATTTCAAAAGTTTTGTCGTGAGAACCGTATTCTTCCGCTTTTTGCGCCATCAAACCTACGTTTGGTACAGTACCCATGGTCGCTGGGTCAAAGTTGCCATGCCATTTACAGAAGTTGATGACTTCTTGGTAAATACGGGCAAAGGTCGATTCTGGCATCACTGCTTTACAGTCGTAAGGCTTGCCATCCGCTGCCCACATTTTGCCACCATTACGAATCATCGCTGGCATTGAGGCATCTACAATGACGTCATTTGGCGAATAGAAGTTATCGATTCCCTTTGCTGAATCCACCATCGCCAATGCGGGGCGATGTTCTTGACAGGCATGTAGGTCACGGACGATTTCTTCACGGATAGTGGTCGGTAGGGTTTCGATTTTTTCGTATAATCCTGCCATACCGTTATTAACATTAATACCTAGTTCGTCAAAGGTTTTGTTCCATTTTTCGAAGGCATCTTTGTAGTACACTCTCACGCAGTGACCAAATACGATAGGATGGGATACCTTCATCATCGTGGCTTTGACGTGTAGAGAGAACAGGATTTTACCTTCGCGGCAATCTTCTAGCTCTTTTTCATAAAACTCGATTAAGGCTTTTTTGCTCATAAACATTGAGTCAATCACTTCACCGTCTTGTAGGGCAACTTCAGGTTTTAGCACCAAAGCTTTGCCACTGTTGGTGATGAGCTCCATTTTGACTTTACGCGCTTTATCAAGGGTCATTGATTTTTCGCCATGGTAGAAGTCACCTTCTTCCATGTGAGAGACGTGGGTTTTTGACCATTGTTTCCATTCACCCATTGAATGCGGGTGTTTTTTGGCATAGTTTTTTACGGCAGCTGGGGCGCGGCGATCGGAGTTACCTTCACGTAATACAGGGTTTACCGCAGAACCTAAACATTTACCATAACGGGCTTTGAGGGCTTTTTCTTCGTCTGTGGTTGGGTTTTCTGGGTAATTGGGAATGTTGTAGCCTTTAGCTTGTAATTCTTCAATACATTCTTGTAGCTGAGCCACTGAGGCACTGATATTCGGCAATTTGATGATATTGGTGTCTGGGTCTTGGGTTAACCGACCAAGCTCAGCAAGATTGTCGGTCACTTGTTGTTCTGGAGTCAGGTAGTCGGAGAACTCTGCCAATACACGCGCGGCAACGGAAATATCGGTTTTAGTGATGTCAACGCCAGCAGGTTTGGTAAATGTTTCAATAATAGGAAGTAGTGAATAAGTCGCCAGTAGCGGTGCTTCGTCAGTTAAGGTATAGATAATATTTGACTTTCCACTAGCCATAGAGAACCTCTTTTATATGAATGTTAATTGAGACACTAGATGATGCATCTAGCAGCGTGAAAAATTTCACAGTAAGTATTACTAATTAGGGGATAAAATGTGATTGACCATTTTAAACGCAAAGTATACGGTTACCGCATAATGAGTCAATAATGTATCTAGGAATACCTATATTTAGGAGAAAAATAATGCAGATGCGCTGTATCCCTATCGATTAAGACAATCCCTTTTTTTGTCATAGTGTACCACAGTATCATAGTGGCGAATATATCCAATCACTGACAGACGCTGTAGCAACGTCGTCAAATGTATAAATTTTTGGCTTTAAAATTGCTTGGTGATTTTACCCCTGAGAAACAATAAGCTTACGCTACACCCAAGTCATCTGGCCGTACGTACCAATTTTTCACTTACTTCTTTTTCCATTAGCGCCATCTTGTTGTTGTCTAAAGGTTGATGCTCAGTGTTGTAGCGCCAACTATCGGCAGAACGGGTCAGACTGGCAAACCATAATGCCTTAGTATCAGTTGGCAGTTTGGTAAAAGCTAATTCACTAATCACATTGCCTTCATCATCACTGAGCTGACAAGACGCTTGTTTCGCTTTGCTAAGCGCATAGCCATGATAAGATGACACAATCATCACCACATGAAATACTTGCGGCGGAAGCTTACTTAAAAAAAGCACCATACTTTCTTGGTTTAAGTTGGCATCATTGAGTTTTTTGCTTTGATTGTTGTACGGGTCTTCTTTGCGGTCATCGATAGCGCCTAATGGTTTTTTGCCCAATAATTCATCACCTTGATGACGCACTGATTGCGCTTTATCACGGACATTTTTGAACCAAACGGTTTCGATTACCTCGCCATATCGGTTACAAAGTAAGCAGGATAAGTCTAGGTCGATGGCTTGCGTGCGTTTTTTAAATTTATTGTAAAGCCCTGATTTTGGCATCTGTGTGTGCTGCCATTGCACGGTAAAATACCACTGTTTAAGTATCACATCCATATGCTCGACAGCTATACCTGTCGCTGTTTTATCATCTTCAAGTTTATCGTCTCGGGTGATGGCTAGCTGGTGACTTTTTTGCAAAATCTTATCATCAGTCATTGAGTTGATTTTTGGCACTTTGTGTAGCGAATAGTCTAGCGGCGAGGTACTTGCCACTCCTGCCTCATTGCTGTTTTTATCGGTCAAATTGGATGAGTTGACGGGCGCTATTATTTCAACCGTCGGTGCTGGTGTTGGGTCGGCAAACTGCGCCGAAATAATCTGGTACGTTTCTGTGGTAGTACTGGGCGTCAGATTATCAGGCGATTTGACAGCGGTAATAGGTGAATCATCCGTCAAATCACTGTATAAAATCGTGGTTTTTGGCTTACTAGGCTGCTGCAAGTTGGTGTCGGTGGCAGTGGATTCAAGGGTGTTATTATCAGTATGTTTCATAAGATTCTCGAAAAATCGGACAAAGTAGTTAGTTTACTTGGGCGTTTGTTGATTAGGCGCTTATTGGTTTGGCGTTTGGGTTTCAAAGACGGCGATTGATAAAATCTCAGGCTCGATTTTTCGCAGTCCTTTACCAAAACCGCGTAGCCACCATACTAGCTGCGATGTCATGCTGACTGTGGCTGTGATATGCAATCCTTCGTCGTCTTCCCAGCTTTGCTGATCGGTTGATAATGGGCTTTCAAGCAAACTTGCCCCCGATAACGGATGAAACAATAAATGCACTTGCTGTATGGGGGGCTCGTGATTATTTTTTTCGCTATCAGGCATGAGTTTTTGGAACAACGGGTAATTAAACCCCATCGCGCCTGTGTTGATGTAATTGTCTAAATTAAAATCTTTCGGGGTTTGCGCGTCGCTTGCGCTCACTTCCGCACTTTCAAAACGGTGCAAAGCAAATTGGCGCACATCGTCAGACGCTCTGTCAGTTCGTGAGGCAATCAAGTAAATCACCACACCACGCTGCACAATGGCTAGCGGATTTAAGGTGTATTTTTGCGCTTCCTCTCGCCCGCGTGCTTTATAACAGGCGATGAGTTTTTTATTTTGAAACAATGCATCATAGACGGCGTCTTTGGCGGCTGGATTGACCGATGGCGGGATGAGCGGTTGATTGGCTGACAGGATACGCACTCTATCAAGCCAAGTGTTTACTACTTTGCTTTCTTTAAGTTGCCGATTCGCTAGGTCAAACCACGGAATCAATTCATCCAAAATAGCCGGCGGTAATAGCTGGGTCAAATTATGGCGCATCATACTAAACGCCACCGCTTGCGACAAATTCATGTGCGGCAAGCTTTGCATCGGTGCATCTTCACGCCAGCGCCAACCTTGTGGATTGGTGTTGTTTTTTTCAATCGGAAAACGCGTTGCCAAAGCGTTTAAATCTCGCTGAATGGTTCGCAAACTGATATCAAAACCCATCAAATCAAGCTGTTCTTTGATATGGGTTGTACCGAGCCAACGTTTGCGATCCAGCTGTGAGAGGATTTGCCATTGCCGAGCCGTCGTTGCGGTTGCATTGTTGGCAAGCGATTTACTCATGGCAATTCTCCATACGCAGGTAAAAGACAGATAGTTAAAAAACAGACAGTTAAAAGACAAGCGGTTAAATAATAGCCAGCTAAGCGCCAAAGCTTTATTCAAACTTTAAAAAATTAGCACCAACAATTAACACCTTGATACCTTACATAATTTATCAAAATTTGGGGCGGTATAGGTGATAAATTATATTAACATGTCATTTTATGTCGTGTATCATCTTTATTGGGTGTTATGGTTATCAGATTGTGTATGAATGAGTAAAAACGTTTGTCTAGAGGAGTACACCCTTTTTTACCCTTAACTGCAATTTGGTTTGTCCATTAAATAAATTTTTCTCAAGCTCATAGAGTAAATGCACTTTTGACACACTGCGAGTGATAGCAGACAAAGCTATGGCATCAAAGTCAGCATTAAACCAAATCGCTTCAATCGTAAAAGGCACATCGGGATACGATAACCATAATTTTAAATGACGCTCTTTTAACACCCGATAATCTTGCACCACAAACACCCCATCAAATATCGGTGGCACAAAACCATGCCCCCAAATAGCCAACGTCTGCAAGCTATCTACAAAATCGACCGTGAATTCACCGGCTGTCAATTCACCATCGCTATATAACGTCTCTGCAAATACCTCATCAGCCACCGCTGCAATTATCTCATCAAACGCTTTACAAAACGGCTCAAAGTTTTTTCGTTTGATTGTCAGACCTGCCGCCATCGCATGCCCGCCAAAGTGGCTAATGAGTTCGGGGTAGGTTTGCGCGACTGATTCAATGGCATCACGGATATGAATGCCTTCAATGGAACGTGCGGAGCCTTTGATAGGATCGTCATCTTCAATCAACGCCGTATCAGCAGGGGCAAACACGATAGCGGGCACATGGTAGCTTTCTTTTAGCCTGCCTGCGACGATGCCAATCACCCCTTGATGCCACTCATCTTGATACAAAACAATACTGCGTTTGCGCTGCGTTACTTGATTTACAGCATTTTGCTCAGATGGATTCTCAAGCGTCGCTAATACACTATCGGCTTGTTGTCGCATGCCCTGCTCGACTTGGCGGCGCTCTTGATTGAGTTTATCAAGCTGATGCGCAAGTCGCTGTGCCTCCCCCCAATCATCGGTGAGTAAGCAGTCAATGCCAATCCGCATACTATCCATACGACCTGCGGCGTTAATGCGGGGTCCTAAAATAAAACCAAAATCTTGAGCTGTAATGTCTGCTGCCTGCCGACTTGCCTGTTCCAACAACGCCAAAATACCCACACAGCAACGACCTTGCTTGATGGCTTGGATACCTTGGTGCACCAAAATACGATTATTTTGGTCTAATACGCCCACATCCGCCACCGTGCCAAATGCCACCAAATCAATATAGCGACTCACTTGGGTGGTGGATTTATTGGCTTGGCGTCTGACTTTAGCCAGATTGCCTAGCACATAAAATGCCACCCCAACCCCTACCAATGATTTACTAGCAAAATCACAGCCCAGCTGATTGGGATTGACCACGGCATCGGCGTTTGGTGTCGCCTGCGTCGTCAGGTGATGGTCGGTAATAATCACCGTTAGCCCTTTGGCTTTGGCAAGCTCGACCCCCGCATGGCTGGAGATACCATTATCAACCGTGACAATCACATCAGGATGATAGGTTTCAATACCTAGCGCAACAATTTCTGGCGTCAGTCCATAACCGTACTTAAAACGATCGGGCACTAAAAACTCAACCTGCGCGCCCATTTCACGTAGCACCCTTACCATCAATGCAGTGCTGGTCGCGCCATCGCAGTCAAAATCACCCACAATCAGTATTTTTTGCTGCGTATCAATCGCCTTGTCAAGCAGCGCCACTGCTTTTGTAATGCCTGTAAGCGAATTTGCAGGTAACATCTTATTAAAGGCGGTGTCTAAATTTGCCACATCTTGCACGCCTCGCCCAGCCAAAACGCGTGCTAATGTCATCGATGTCTGCGCCAAGGGCTGTAAATCACGGGGAATATCGTCAATATGGGTCGCACTAAAACGGGGAGTCAAAGTCAACATAAAATTATCATGGTTGTCAAATAAAATAGATAGAACAAACTAGCATAATGAGAGTGAATAGGCAAAATTACAACAGTGAAACAGTGAAAAACACCCCATTAGCTTTCATAGATATTTGTGCGTTTTGCATATCGTAATAATGCCACTACAAACCATTAGCATTTTTTTGCAAAAAGATGCTTATTCATACGTTTACACTCAGTTATAATCAGACCAAAGAGTCATCATTTACCATTAATGAAACAGTATCACCGACCATTAATGAATAATCATCTCTTGTTGCAAGCGTTTTGCAATACTACCTTTACTATTGATAATTGAAATTTTTTAGAAGGAAAAATTATGTCAGCAGAAAACTCGACCAAAACCATCGACCCAAAACTTGACTTAGAAAAAATCAAACGCGAATGTGAGGCGATGATTAAAAGTAAAGCTAAAATGTCTGCCGTAGCAGCGGTTGTCCCTGTGCCGCTGCTAGACGTTGCGGTTGACGCAGGTCTATTATCAAAATTGCTACCTGAAATTTCTGCTAAATTTGGTTTAATTGAACCAGCCCAAGCAGCCGTAGATTTGAACAACGGCACGCAAGTTAACCAGTTAAAAGATAAAGCAGTAGATCTTGCAAAGTTAGTGGTCACGCGCAGTATTGCCAAAAAAACTTTCCAAGGTTTTGGTAGCCGTATTATCGCCAAGCAAGTCACCAAATTTGTACCATTTGGCGGTCAATTAGTGGCAGGTACCATCGGTTATTTGATGTTTAAAAAAATTGCTGAAAATCACATCAATGAATGCTACCAAAAAGCTAAAAAGTTACAGCAGCAAGCCAGCTAATTGTTGCTACGAAATTTTGTATCAAACCCCTTTAGTTACTAGAGGGGTTTTTTATTGAAAAATCCTCAAGCTTTAATGAGCAATGACCAAGCAAAAGTAATAGCTTATGTAACGATATTTTTCTACAATGTGTCTTTAAACTATTTTTTTGGGTCAAGTTATGCGTCATATCTGTCAGACATCACCACGTTTTATCAAAAAGCCATTTTTTAATATCCATCCAATGACGCAAAGCGTTTTGGTGATTATTGGCATGTCCATGACTGGTGTTAGCGCTCATGCAGCGACTAGCGAAGCTGCTAATGGCGAAGCTGAATCTACTTTGCCGAGCCTTACTTTTACCACTACAGCAACCAAAACGCCGACGCTTGTCAAGAATACCATCGCCCAAACCACTGTGATTGATGAAGAACAATTGCAACGTTATCGCGGTCAAAGCGTAATTGATGTACTTCGTGGACAAGGTGGCATATATGTTACTCAAAATGGTGGGGATGGTGCGAGCAGTGGTGTCAGATTGCGTGGTTACTCCAATAGTCAAGTCTTAGTATTAATCGATGGGATTCGTTACAGCTCTGCAACCGCAGGTGGAGCAGCATTATCGCTGTTACCAGTCGACCAAATCGATAGAATAGAAATAGTTTATGGTGCTTCTGGCTCAAGTCTTTATGGCTCAGATGCGATGGGCGGCGTGATTCAAGTCTTTACTAAAGGTCAAAACGCCCAACAGTCTAATGTCGCATTGACTGTTGGCGGCGGCACAGAAAACAGCTATAAAGGGCAAATTACAGGACAACTGGTTAATTCTGCAACGACTTTAAGCCTTTCTACGGGTTATGAAAAGACCAATGGCATTGACGCGACGAAACCTTACGCTCAGTTCGGCATACATCATGCTGACAAAGACGGTTTTGAGTCCAAAAACGCAAGTTTGGTCGCCAAGCATAAAGTCAATGACAATGTTGAAATTGGAGCAACAGGATTATTTGCAAAATCCACTACAGATATTGATAGTGGTTCAGAAGTGCCAAACGCGTATGCTGACCAAAAAAACGCGGCTGTCTCAGCTTTTGCCGATTATCAACAAGATAAACTGTCTGCAAATATTAAATATGGTCAAAGTTATGATAAATCTACCACGTATGATGGTGCAGATTGGCAAACAGGTCGATTAGATGATGTTTTTAACACAACTCAAAAGCAAGCCAACTTACAATTAGGCTATAAATTGCCTTTCGGTCAAATAATTGGTGGCTATGAACATTTAAAACAAGAAGTGGATAGCAGCGTAGCATTCGCTATTGATAACCGTACTATCAAAAGTGTGTATGCAGGTTATCTAGTAAATAATCATCAATACGATGGTCAATTAAATATCAGATATGATGATAATTCACAATTTGGCAATGAAACCACTTATAACGTCGGCGTTGCATATCGAATAATGCCAAACGTGCGTGTTGGGGCTTCGTATGCTACTAATTTTAGAGCCCCAACCTTTAATGATTTGTATTATCCAGATTATTCAAATTCTAATTTAAAATCTGAAACCAGTAAAAATAGCGAAATTTTTGTAGAGCATAGTAATAATCTGCAAAAAACACGAGTAACAACATATCAATCTGATATAAAAAATAAAATTCAAGCTGATGAAAATTATATTCCGCAAAATATTGCCCAAGCTAAAATAAAAGGTGTTAACTTACAGTCTGATTGGCACATAAACAATTTATTATTTGGTTTTAATTATGATTACACTAATGCAGAAGATAAAGCAACGGAACTACAACTTACCTATCAACCAAAAAATAAAGGTTTAGTCTATGTTGGCTATCAAAAACCTACTTTTGACATTCGTTTAGAGAGTCAGTATGTTGGTGACAGGGATTTTATGAATTCAAATAATTTTCCCTCAACTAGAGAAACACTTGATAGCTACATGACTCTTAATTTATCAGGTAATTATTATCTCTCCTCAAATCTCACAATTAATAGTCGTCTTAACAATCTCACCGATAAAGATTATGAGACAGTTTATGGCTACCGCCAAAAAGGCATTAATTCATTCGTCTCACTAACCTACCAATGGTTCTAATTTTAATAGCTACCGTACATCAAAGGGCATAGATTTTATGCCCTTTTTTTATATGGCTTTTTTTAGCAATTACGTTTTAACTTTTGCACTATTTTGGTTCAAAATATATCATACTACAATCAACCCGTTGCTATAAATAAGTGATTTTTAATATCAAATGACTGATTTGCTGCCCATCGTTCCATTATTTATCTGTTGTGAAAATAATTCAAACATTCTCCAATAGGTTGTTGGCATTTAAATTGCACTTTAACCATTGCTCAAATTTGTGGTAGTTATCCAATGACCCATCCTACTTTTTTACCTAGTCTTGAATCCAACCAGACCCTGTTTGATGATATGTTCAATAACCTATTATCGGGATTAATTGTCGCTGACAGCAACTATGAGTGCGTCTATATCAACGCGACGGCTGAGCAGATTTTGTCAGTCAGTCAGCAGCATTTACTTCATAAAAATGTTATCGATATTTTAACCCCCGCAAACTATGAAAAATTATTAACGCAAACATCAGAGCAATCGCATACGGATGATCACCCGATAACCCATAAAAAAACCAAAGCACAGGTCAAATTGGCGCTGCAAAACCAATTCGAACATACCAAAAAAATGTACCAAGCATTCATCCATCATGATTGCACCATTTTAGGGCTAAGTACTCAAGGGATTGGTGCACCATTATTGGTCGATTATGGGGTTTCCCCATTAGAAACCGAGGCGGGTTTTTTCTATTTGATTGAAATTTGGGCAAAAGATCGCGAAAGTCGTATTCAGCAAGAACAGTATCAAAATCACCAACATTTGATAACCCGTCAAATGATTCGCAGTATGGCACACGAAGTCAAAAACCCTTTAGCCGGCATCCTTGGGGCAAGCCAACTGCTTGAGAAGAATTTTAATCAAATCATGAAGTCTGATGGGATTGTCCGCTATATTAACGACACCAAGGCGCAAAAGGTCGCCAATTATCTCAGTATCATCATGGATGAGACCAGACGACTCAATAACTTGGTGACCCAATTGCTGGGCGCGCCAAATTTGCCCAACTGGCAATTAATCAATGTACATGAGCCCCTGCAGCATGTACTAACATTGGCAGAAATACAAAACCCCAATATTAGTCTAGTCAGAGACTTTGATTTATCGTTGCCAGAAATCACCGCTGATAAAGACCAGCTCGTACAAGTATTTATGAATATCGTCAATAATGCGATACAAGCGCTCAATGAAAACGACATTGTGTCGCCTAGCATCACGGTAAAGACCCGTATTCAGCACCAACAAACCATTGGCGATATACGACATAAAAGCGTCTTGCGCGTCGATTTTATTGATAATGGCTTGGGCATTGATAGTGAGTTGTTACCGCAAATTTTTTATCCTTTGGTTACAGGACGCGCCAATGGTACGGGGTTGGGACTGGCACTTGCTCATGACATTATTCAGCGCCATCAAGGGCAAATCAGCGTGACCTCTCAGCCAGGTGAAACCCTATTTACGATTTTTTTACCTTGGCAAATTCGGCAAATAACCAAATGACCAATCGATAGTTTAACCCTGATACACCACAGCATCATGACTGATCGGCTATGAATTTTTCAATCAATAATGTTTAAACCAATACAGTTTCCCATATAGGGTTTTTATATGACTTATACCAATAATAAAACGCCAACCACCGAGCCTATTGTTTGGGTCATCGATGACGACCAAGCGCTACGCATGATTTTGGAAGATACGCTGACAGATAGTGGGTTTCAAGTGCAAACCTTTGGCAATGCGCAATCGGCGTGGCGGCTGCTACAAGATAGCGGGCAAGACAGCCAACCGAAGAGTGACCATAGTGCCTCTTTGCCAAGCGTCATCGTCACCGATATTCGAATGCCGATGATGAACGGCTTGGACTTTAGCAGTAAAATCAAACAAGCCTTTGCACAAATTCCTGTCATCATCATGACCGCGCATGCCGATGTGCAGTCTGCGGTGGATAGCTATCAATCAGGCGCATTTGATTACTTACCTAAGCCGTTTGAGTTAGATGATGCCATTGCCATGGTGAAAAAAGCTTGCATGCAAAGCCAGTCAAACCAAACACAAAAGCGCAGTAAGCCTGAGAGCTACAATGACTCTCTGATTCGTGATGCACAGCAGCCGCCAGCGCAAAAAGTAGCGGTCGCGCCAGAAAAAAATCCCACCAACCCATCAGGCATCATCGGGCAATCGATTGCCATGCAAAAAGTATTTCGTGCGATTGGTCGTTTGTCGCATATGCCGATGACAGTCCTCATCACCGGCGAATCGGGTACGGGTAAAGAGCTGATTGCCAGTGCCTTACACGAACATTCACCACGCAAATCCAAACCATTTATCGCGCTCAATATGGCGGCGATTCCGCATGATTTGATTGAAGCTGAACTATTTGGTCATGAAAAAGGCGCGTTTACGGGTGCGACTACCACGCGCCAAGGACGTTTTGAGCAGGCACATGGCGGCACTTTATTTTTGGATGAAATCGGTGACATGCCTTTACCGACCCAGACGCGTTTACTGCGCGTCTTGGCAAATGGTGAGTTTTACCGTGTCGGTGGTCTCAAACCCATTAAAGTCGATGTACGTATCATCGCAGCGACCCATCAAAACTTAGAAACTCTGGTCCAGCAAGGCAAGTTTCGTGAAGATTTGTTTTATCGGCTCAATGTCATTCGACTGGCGCTACCTTCCCTACGTGAGCGCCGCGAAGACATTCCGCTGTTAATCGATTTTTTTATGCAAAATATCGCCAAAAGCATGCATACCCCCACCAAAACCATCACGCCGTCTGCCATGCATATTTTACAAAGCTATCCTTGGCAAGGTAACGTGCGTCAACTTGAAAATACTTGCCGCTGGCTCAGTGTGATGACAACAGGGCAAACCATTCAGCCCAGTGATTTGCCACCCGAGATTTTACAAGCGTTTGAATCGCAAGATAGTACGCCTATAACTACACTTGAGCCCAATACACATAAGACACATAACTATCAGCCCGACACTCAGTTTGAGGCACCTGCTAGCGAACATCCGTCATCTTTGCCAGCTCCCAGTAGCTGCCCCAGTGCTAGTTCTAATTCGAGTGCCCATTCGAGTGAGCTGCCAACGCCTTTGTCCGCTACAACGGTCGTACCGACCTTGCACGCCTCACAAACCGTCGCAACCGCAGATTGGATCACCCCGCTGCAAGTCTGGGCACAGCAAGCACTGGCTGAAGGACAGTATGACATATTGCAAACCGCTTATCCGATGTTTGAGAAATGTTTGCTCGAAGTGGCACTTGCCCATACTGCTCAGCATAAAGGACAAGCGGCTGACCTACTCGGTTGGGGGCGCAATACCGTGACCCGAAAATACCAGCAGTTGATTGAAGGCAGACCCGTTAAGCCATCATGATTGAGACAAGGTCAACTCACCCAGCACTGGTTATCATAAAAAATGGCTGTCAGTCGGTCGTTACTGACTTACAGCCACTATCAGCTTCAAATCCACTCAACCATACCGAGCTTTGGTATGGGGTATGGCATTCAACTCACTCCCCGCCTACAGCCGTTGTCGTTAAACAATTACTACCTCACTTTAGCGCAACCCATCTCGCCCATTTTGAGCAGGAAATTAACGCCCTTCATCATTGCCAGAGCCTAGCGATTGACGGCACCCATGCGACAAGCGGTATTCCTACCCTGTATGCTTCAAACCTTCTACCTGATACCCTCATCTTTGACCAACAGCAGCCGCAGCAATCTGTTAGTCCTTGTCTGGTCATGTCGTATCATCCAGGCGAGACGTTAAAATCCTTGATGTATGCGCATGCTAAATTACCAACACTTAATCTTCAGCAAAAAATGACCATTTTTTTACATAGTTGCCAAGTGGTCAACCGTTTGCATCAATTTGGGCTGATGCATTTGGATCTCAAACCCGCCAACTTTATTGTAAAACCCAATCTTGAGGTGGTGTTAATTGATTTTGGACTGAGTGATTTTGGTTTTAGTGGTATTGGTTTCAGTGATTTTGGTCTTAGCGATGCTATGGCAAAAAATGCCTCACTCAACTGCAAACCTCACACCGCTGGTACGCCTGCCTATATGAGTCCTGAGCAATTCACAGGACAGCCACTTGACAAATTTAGCGACTATTATAGCTTAGGGGTGATATGGTACGAATTATTGACGGGATGTCTGCCTTTTATGGCAAATGATTATCCTGGCTGGGCAATCGCGCATTGCCAACAGCCCGTGCCTTTTTTATGCCCACATCATCAGTTATCAGAATTTGCTTGCCAAGCTTGCCAGCCTTTTATTGACAAGTTGCTGGCAAAACGCGTGGAAAACCGTATTAATGACTTGGCAAGTATTATCAATGCGCTAAAAATTTTACTTAACCAATAAAAAAATGCGATTTTTTTAAAAAACCCCTTGCCAAAGCGAAATTTTTCTATATAATAGCCAACCACAAAGACACTGATACAAATATTGAGTCAATACTTTGAGGCAACTCATGGGGCTGTGGCGAAATTGGTAGACGCACTGGATTTAGGTTCCAGCGCCGCGAGGTGTAAGAGTTCGAGTCTCTTCAGCCCCACCACTCAAATCGGTATTAGTTAAATTAACCTGCCTCTCGCAGGTTTTTTTATGCCCAAAATTCCTGTCTATCTTATCTCACCATTGCTTACTGTTAGCCAGTATGTTGCTCACTGTGTTGCTAAAAATTTTTTAACTGATTGCCAACTAGCTACTTTTTAGCTTGCATCGAGTATTAACCACCCCATCTCTATAGTTAGCTTGTTTATTGCTAACTATGTTAATTTTTCTACTGCCTTTTATAAGCCTGTATTCCTATGAAAATTTTACAATCGCCCTATTATCAACCGCGAAAGCTGCTCAGCGCCTCCTCTGAGCCGCCCTATACTGTTCAACTCATTGAAGACAACATCCAATACGCTAGCAAATATAACCCTTTTGAGTCGCTACTCGATGACATTTTCCCTGGGGTACATGTTGGCAACCATGATATGGTGATTCGCAAAGAGCAGCTCAAAGATTTTGAGCGTTGCACCGATTTTACCACCGTCGCCTATTCGCATAAAAATAATACCTTATATGAACGTGAAGCTTGTTATTTTCATCCCAAATATGAAGTGTTTATGCTCACCAATGAAGATTTGTCCAATGACTATGACGAATATATCTTTGAATCAGGTCTGCTAAAAGTCGTCAGTATTTACTATATTTCGACCAATCCGCATTCGGCGGCGAGTGTCAAAAACGTGTTTGATGAATACTTGCAAAAGTATGTGTCGCAAGAGGCTAAAGTATCGATTTTACTTAAAGAAGTCCATGGTTTTGTGTTTAAAACCCATCGTATCAAGCCATTTCCAATCAATTTAGATACCATGTATCACGAGGATTTTCTGCCCGTGCATCAGCATATCAAAGAATCACTCAATCATGATGGTAAAGGCGTGGTACTGTTGCATGGCGTGGCGGGTTCAGGTAAAACTAACTATATCAAATGGCTAACTAGCCAAGTGCCTAATAAAAAATTCATCTTTGTGCCCACTACCATGATTGGGTATTTGACCAACCCTGAATTTATGTCACTATTGGTGGATAATAAAAACTCGGTATTAGTGCTTGAAGACTGTGAAAACTACATTGCCGAGCGTAGCATTGATAACGCCAATACTGATGTGGTATCGGCGATTTTGAACATTGCTGATGGCATGCTGTCGGATGTATTGGAGTGCCAGTTTATTTGTACCTTTAACTCCGATATCTCAAAAATTGACCCCGCGCTGCTGCGTAAAGGTCGATTGATAGCTGAGTATAAATTCAAAGAACTGTCCGTTGAAAAATCCAATGCATTTTTGGCATCGATTGATAAAGCTATCACCGTCAATAAACCGCACTCATTGGCAGAATTAACCAACATGGATCGTCTATCCTATCGAGAGAAACAAGCAGAAAAACCCAAATTTGGTTTTGTATAATTATTAAGCCTAATCATTAATTATAATCATTAGCGATAATCATTAAGTATAATCATTAAACATCATCAGCAGGCATAAAAAAAGGAGCTCAATGGCTCCTTTTTTTATACTATACATTACTAACCCTAGACCTAGACATTGTCGATTTGCTTTTCATCAATGGGCACAAGCTCAATTGCTGTTTTATCTGCATTCATACGAATCGAAACCGTACCGCCATTGACCAAATCACCAAATAATATTTGCTCTGCCAATGGTTTTTTGATTTCATCTTGAATCAAGCGGTTCATTGGGCGTGCACCCATGAGACGATCGTAACCTTTTTCTGCCAAATAATTTCTGACCGCATCATCAATTTCAAGCACCACTTTCTTATCATCGAGTTGGGCTTGCAGCTCAACCAAGAATTTATCAACCACAGATACAATGACATTTTGATCCAATGGGTTAAATTGAATGATGGCATCCAAACGATTGCGAAACTCTGGGGTAAACATCCGTTTCATCGCTTCACTATTGTCGCGGCTATGGTCTTGTTTGGTAAAGCCCATGCTGTTGCGACTGATGCTATCAGCGCCGACGTTGGTGGTCATAATCAGTATCACTTGCTTAAAGCTTGATGTGCGGCCATTATTGTCGGTGAGCGAGCCATGATCCATCACTTGTAGCAGCAAGTTAAATACGTCAGGATGGGCTTTTTCAATCTCATCTAACAATAGCACACAATGCGGAAATTGATTGATTTTTTCGGTCAATAAACCACCCTGATCAAAGCCCACATAGCCTGGTGGTGCCCCAATCAAGCGTGACGCCGTATGTGCTTCCATATACTCAGACATATCAAAACGAACCAGCTCAATGCCTAACAAATTCGCTAACTGACGACTGACTTCAGTTTTACCGACACCCGTAGGACCGGCAAACATAAACGAACCAATCGGTTTATCATCTGGTTTTAAGCCTGCACGTGACAACTTGATGGCATCTGCCAAGTTTTTGATGGCTTCATCTTGACCAAACACCAGATGTTTTAGGTTACTTTCAAGATTTTGTAGCACCGATTTGTCATCCGTTGAGACTGATTTTGGCGGGATGCGCGCAATTTTTGAGATAATGTATTCAATTTGCGGGACATCAATCACCACCTCGCCATTTTGTTGTGCCGCGTCAATCACTTGATTATCTGCTTCGCTTAACATAGCTTCAGGTTCGACAACACCATCTGCTGCATGGCTAGCGTCTAAGTCATCGACAAGTGCGTCTTCATCCACCACAGGCTGATTTGATAGCTTGTCATTTGCAACGGCATCAATGGATTGATTGCTGTCCACACCAGATTCAACATGATTTTCGGCTTGTTTTTGCAGGCGAACAAATGCACCCGCTTCATCAATCACATCAATGGCTTTGTCAGGCAAAAAGCGTTCGTGAATATGTTTTACCGCTAGATTCACGGCACTTTGTAGTGCCTGGTCGGTATAGCTTACGTTATGGAATTTCTCATATTGTTTTTTCAGACCGCGTAGAATATCAATCGTTTCATCAATCGATGGCTCGTTGACATCAACTTTTTGGAAACGACGACTTAAGGCATGGTCTTTTTCAAACACTTGGCGGTATTCGGTAAAGGTGGTTGAGCCGATACAACGCAGCTCACCGGATGCCAACGCAGGTTTGATTAAATTGGACACATCCATATTGCTGCTCATCGATGAGCCTGCGCCGATAATCATATGGATTTCATCAATAAATAAAATCGCATTGGGCTTGGCTTTTAAGGCATCTAAGAGCGCTTTCATACGTTTTTCAAAATCGCCGCGGTATTTTGTACCGGCAATCAATGCACCAATATCTAAACTATACACCACACAACCTGATAATGGTTTTGGTGCTTTGTCATTGACAATCAGCCATGCCAGGCCTTCAGCAATCGACGTTTTACCCACCCCTGGGTCACCCACCAGTAGTGGATTGTTTTTGCGGCGACGGCATAAAATCTGCGCGGTACGCTCGATTTCTGCTTGGCGACCAATTAACGGATCGGTGCCACCCGTAGAGGCTTTTTGATTGAGATTAATGGTAAATTCAGTCAATGGGTCTTTATTGGCTTTTTCACCCGTTTCTTCAGTTTCCACGCTGGTCAATTTGTCGCGCACTTTTTTGTCTTGACCATGCGATAGATACTGGGTCAACTCAAGTCGCGTCACTCCTTGTTTTTTAAGCAGGTACACCGCGTAGGTGTCATGCTCTGAGAACATCGACACTAGCAAATCTGAGCCTTCTACCAAACGGCTGCTAGCAACCGATTGCACATGAAAAATCGCCCGCTGCAAGATACGGTCAAAACTGCGCGTGGGTTGTGGCGAGTAATCTTCGTTGATATCGACTGTTGGGGTATGTTCATCAATATACTGGGTCAAATCTTTGCCAAGCTGATCCACATTGACTGCACAAGCCACCAAGGCTTCTACCGCATTTTCATTTTCTAACAGTGCCAATAGCAGATGTTCGACCGTTAAATATTCGTGTGCACGTTGTTTTGCGAGTGTCACTACCAACCGCAACGTGCTTTGTAATTCTAAACTTAACATAAGATGTCCTTAATACGTGTCACCGACGGTTTTTGATTTTGCCCTACTTGAAAAATCATGCGCTTTAATTGGTTTGATGTGGTTATTGATGTTGAAGGTTATGTGTATTGATGTTTTTTCAAGTTTCATTTGCCGTCACCTCAGCACCAAATATCTTATGGATATCTGGCTAATCATGCTAAGTTCGGTTAAAAGGAAGTAAAAATGAAAGATGACAAAATGGGAAAAATCAAAATCATTACGTTTAATATAATGACATTGCTAATAAATTCAAGTGATAAAACGTAGTTAATGGCGGGTTTTAAAATGGCAAAAAATTTTGATGGTAAATAAAAAATTCAATGGTGAATAAAGGATACAAAGACGGTACCATTAAAAATACAGTAAAAGAAGGTTAAGATAATAGGTCAAGAAACAAGATGGATAAACAAAATTAAGCTGAGCGACAAGGTTAAAAGCTTAAGCAAAAGCTTAATTAGCAAACTACCCCTAACCTTGGGGTTCGATTTGACTCAGTAACGGATAGCCTGCCTGACGTGCTTCACGGTTGACGGCTTGCGCTTTGGTTTCTGCGATATCTTTAGGGTATATACCGGCAATGCCTTTGCCTTGTTGATGAATGGCAAGCATAATACTGATAGCCGAGTCTAGCGTATGTTTAAAATGATTTTGTAAAACATCCACCACAAATTCCATCGGCGTATAATCATCGTTATACATGACCACCGCATACATCTGTGGTTTTTTCAGTTCAGGGTTAGCCAATAGCACATCTTCGACTGGGTCGGTATTTGGCTCGCCTTCTATGTCGGTCAAACGCGCTGGCAATGAATTTGGTGATTGGCTAGGTGGCTGTTTAGGGAGTTGTGTTGGCAACCATGCCGGTAGATGCCAATCCATGTTCGTGGTGGTTGGCTGTGACACAACTGATTGACGAGAAAAATTAAGCGTTTGAAGCATCATTAATTGAACATTTACCCAATATTAGATTAAACATTGATTATACTACTTTGCAGCAGTCGTTGCGGTAGGTTTTTGCGTATTGGCTGTGCTTGCCACTGGCGTGCTATCGGTCGAACTCACAGGTCGCTTATCCGCTTCGGGCGTTTCTTCAAGCGTATATGGCATGTTATCAATCGGTTGACCGAGTTGCCAATCATACACTTGCTCAGTTTTTTGGTTGCCAGCAGTTAATTCAAGTTTTACTTGTTTGGGTACAAAGTTTTTGGGCATCAAAAACCGCCCGCGAATTCTTGCAATCCCATGAATCGAATAACTATTAGGTTGCAAAGGGACTTCGACCATATTAACTTCATCGAGCAAGGTCAATTTTGGTATCAAATTTTTTGGCTGATTTGACGGATCGACCATACCGACATCAAAGCGGTATTCATAGGCATTTTCTGGCAACGGTGCAATTTTTGCCCCGATGACTTGTAAACTCATACCGCCTTTTTTGGCAAGCGAGGTGGTTAAGAATTGCTGACCTTGTTCAAGCTGTAAGTTGGTGACTTTTAGATCTTGAATATCGGTACGCAGTGCTGATAGGTTCGCCAAGCTGATATCTCGCTCTTGCTGCGCGGTGGTTAATTGGCTTTGCAACGTATCAGATTTTAGCTTTAATGATTTGATGTTTTCTGCTGAGATTTCAAGACCTGCGGCGGTTTTTTTCGCTTCTTCAGCAGCAAAGCTTAAGCCACGATGATAACCAATGCGTTGACCTAACACCAGTGCAATGATGGCAACTAACAACAAACTAACCCCAAACGCAATCAACCACCCAGATACCTTGTTGGGTTGGGTAATATAATTGCGTTGTGCTTCTGGCAAAGATTGAGAAGAGTTATTATCTTCGGGCAAATCCATAGAGATACTCAAATTGAAAAACGATCAAAACATGGATAATCACAGTACTGATGATAGCTCAAAAAGGGTTGATGAATATGACATCCATTAAAGCGAATCCCATTATAAACAAAAATTATGATGAATTCAGCTAAATTTATTGACCGAAAAAATAATAAAGTTAACCCATTTCATCATAGTGTCATATTTTTTTGGCTAAAGAGAATAAAGCAGTGCTTACTATGGCATTAATATTTCTAGATAAGCTGACCATAAATAGCTTAAGAAAACAACTTACTAAAGAAATAACTTAAGGCACGACGGCAACCAACGCCAATCCTGTTTGCTCTGCAAGCCCAAACATCACGTTCATATTTTGCACGGCTTGTCCTGCCGCACCTTTGACCAAATTATCTTGTACCACCAAAATCGTCGCCATCGGGCTATTTTCTAGTGTTTGCACCGCAATTCTTAAATAGTTACTACCCCGTACACTACGGGTATCTGGGTACATCCCTTTTGGCATGACGTCTACAAAATATTCGTTTTGATAGCTGGTTTCATATAAAGATTGTAAATCCAACGCTTGAGCCGCCGCCGTCAAGCGAACATGAATCGTGGTAAACATGCCGCGAATCATGGGTACTAAATGGGGTACAAAGCGGATATCATGCGGCTGAAAGCGCTTGCTTTGACCCAATATTTGGTCAATCCCTTGGGTAATCTCTGGAGCGTGACGGTGACCTGCCACGCCATAGGCGCTAAAACTATCCGATGTCTCGCTAAATAATAAATTCATTTTGGCTTGGCGACCTGCACCTGAGACGCCTGATTTGGCATCAATGATAATCCAAGGCTCAATCAATGCCTGCTGCTGGCTATTTTGGGCATCGATTAACGGTTTTAATCCCAAAATCGCCGTGGTGGGATAACAACCTGGGTTGCCAATGACCTTGGCTTTGGCAATGGCATCACGATTGACTTCAGGTAACCCATACACAGCGTCTTTTAAAATATCGGGGCAAGCATGTTCAAGTTTATACCAAGCTTCAAAATCTTGTAGCGACTGCAAACGAAAATCTGCCGCCAAATCGATGACCTTAGTGCCATTTTCGGTTAAAAATCTGGCATGCTTCATCGCAACGCCATGGGGCGTAGCAAAAAATACCACATCACATGCGGCTAATTTTTTTTCATCCAAATCCGAAAACGTTAAATCGGTCACGCCCCGCAAACTTGGAAACATATCATCAACGCGCCTGCCCGCTTCTGAGCGCGATGTCAGCATCGTCACTTTTACCTGTGGATGACGACTCAATAGTCGAATTAGCTCTACACCCGTGTAGCCTGTGCCACCGACAATACCTACTTTGATCATGGTCGTCTCCTGATGTTGTTATTAAAGTTTGTACTCATGCACCGCATCAATAAAAGCTTTGGCATGGTCAGGATTAACCCATTGGTTAATACCATGACCTAGGTTTGCTATATAGCCTGTTTTGTCACCGAGGCTATAGGCGTCCTGCAACATCAAATGCGTCTGCTGGCGAATATGCTCAGGCGATGCAAATAATGTCGCGGGGTCAAGATTACCTTGCAGCGCAATGCCTGTATGCAGCTTTTTGTGCAATTTGGTCAATGCTTTTTGCTGTTCAAAGACGATGCTGCGGGCTCTATCCAGTGGCATCGTCCAATCAAGTCCTAGCGCATCGGCGCCACTGTGGCATTGGGTATCTAACCACAACCCGCCACCTTTGGTAAACAGTACCACAGGTACTTCTGGGTATGTTGCTTTGATAGCCGCGACAATTTTAGTGTTGTAATGGTGTGAGAATTCAACAAATTGGCGGTGCGCTAATGCCCCGCCCCAACTATCAAAAATTTGTACTAACTGCGCGCCCGCTGCTATTTGCGCCAGCAAATAATCAATCACGGCATCAGTGATTTTAGCGAGCAGCGCATGCAAGGTGTCAGGTTCGCCATACAACATGGCTTTGGCATAGCGGTATTCTTTAGAACTACCGCCTTCAATCATATAGGTCGCCAGCGTCCACGGACTACCCGAGAAGCCAAATAATGGCGCACGACCTGCCAGCGCATGACGAATACTGGTCACCGCTTTCATCACATAGTCGAGTGCATCTGCCATCGCGACGGTTGGCAAGGCTTCGACCTCTGCCATGCTTCTGACAGTTTTGTGAAATTTTGGACCTTCCCCTGCCTCAAAATACAGACCCAAACCGAGCGCATCAGGAATGGTTAAAATATCACTAAACAAAATCGCCGCATCCAACTCAAAACGGCGAAATGGCTGAATGGTGACTTCTGTCGCCAAATCGGTATTTTTACAAAGCGATAGAAAATCACCGGCTTGGGCGCGGGTTTTTTTATACTCAGGCAAATATCGACCGGCTTGTCGCATCATCCACACAGGCGTCACATCCACTGATTCAAAACGCATGGCTCTTAAAATACGGTCATTTTTTAACATCGGAAAGTTATGGGTCATGTCATTGCCTTTAAAAAATAATCTTGGGTAAAAATACTATTGGGTAAAAAAATATTGAATCAGTCTAAAATTAGTCAAATTTCAATCAAAAATTGTCGAAAATTATACGATAATCGCCATATTATCACGATGTATCATCACATGGCGTTCCTCATTTTTACCCAAAATCGCTTCGATGTCGCTATTGCGTTTGCGAGCGATGCGCTTAGCTTCATTTGATGAGAAATCTACTTGACCCACCGCGATACGCACCCCTGCTTCATCAACACACTCCACCACATCGCCCTCATCAAAATCACCTTGCACTTCAATTACCCCGACAGGCAATAAGCTTTTGTTATTTTTAATGATGGCATCTACTGCGCCATCGTCAATCACCAAGCGACCTGCCATACGCAGATGCGCGGCTAACCATTGTTTTTTGGCAATACGTTTATCATCGTCATTGGTGGTGAGCATCGTACCTAAGGATTCCCCTTTCACCACGCGATTAATCACGTTATCGATGCTGCCGCTGACAATCACGGTGGGACAACCACCCATTGCCGCAAGCCTTGCCGCACGAATTTTGGTAATCATGCCGCCACGACCCAATTTGCCACCATCTCCTGCCACGTCAAACAAATAATCTGCCATTGCCCGCTCAGTCTTAATCAGCTTCGCATCCGGGTTGGTGCGAGGATTATCGGTGAATACGCCTTGCTGGTCGGTCAATATAATGTATAAATCGGCTTTGACCATGGCTGCCACCATCGCACCTAAACTGTCATTATCACCAAATTTGATTTCATCGACACTGACGGTGTCATTTTCGTTAATGACCGGTAGCACTCGCCATTCAAGTAGCTGATTTAACGTACTGGCGGTATTGAGATAACGATTTCGATTGGCAAGATCGTCATGTGTCAGTAGCAACTGCGCGCTTTGTACACCATACTGAATCAACGCCGACCACCAAGTTTCAATCAAGCCCATCTGCCCAATGGCGGCGCAGGCTTGCAAGGCTTGTAGTTTTTTGGGGCGTTCTTCCAAATTCATCCGCACCACCCCTTCCGCCACTGCCCCTGAGGACACTAGCAATACTTGGTATCCTTCATTATGCAGCTTGGCAATTTGCTTCGCCCATTCATAAATTGCGGTGCGATCCAAGCCTTTGCCATTATTGGTCAGTAGCGATGAGCCAATTTTTACCACAATGGTGTTGGACTTAAGGGCTTTTTTAGTTGAGCTAGATGAGGCGTTGGCAGTCATAATCAGTCAAGTGCAATTTTTTAATCAAATTAAATGCCATAATGGCTTGGCTGAGCATTGTAACAATTTTTACTGGCTTTATAAATGCTAATTCGATGCCGGTATCCGTTAAATATCACACGTTTTTGTTATACGCATTTTTATCCCAATCAAATAGCAACCATTGAAAAAACAAATTGAAATTGTCAACTAAAAAATATCGACTTGAGGTTTTCTCAATTTAGATGAGGATAACTTGCTATCAACATTGCTTTTATATAAATTTGCTCATCTTTATGTGCTACTGGGTTTATCAAATTTATGAAAAGAGCTGTTGTCACCACTTCCTCATCTTGTCTTGAAGCCCTCGGATTGTCGCAAGGCATGGACATTCTGCGCTTACACGTAAACATCAATAACGTTGATTTTATCGATGGTAAAAATATCACCAGTGAGCGTCTAGCATCCATCATGAAAACCAACCTCAAATCGGTGGCGAGGACATTTCCGCCCTCCATCCATGAGATGCATCTGCTGTTTAATGATTTGATTGCTCGCGGGGTCACTGAGGTATTTGTTTGCGTTATCTCGTCCAAATTTAGCCAAACTTTGCCCATGCTAGAAGAGCTCAAAGTACATTATGCCAATCGTCTGCACATCTTTGTGTATGACACCAAAACACTCAATATTGCTGAAGGGGCGCTAGCATACGAGGCAAAAGTGTTGATTGAGCAAGGTGAGTCGTTTGAAAACGTGGCAAAAAAACTTGACGATTTGCGACGTCGCAGTGAGTTTTTATTTACCCTCAGTGACTTAGACTATATTATTCGCAACAAAAAATTGTCCGCCCCTGCCGCATTTGTCGCCAACTTATTTGATATCAAACCGATTATGCAAATTAATCAAATTGGCGAAATTATCGCGGTGGAAAAAGTGCGTAAGCTTGAAAAAACCCTGACTACCATGGGAGAAACCGTCGAAAAACTTGCCGCAAATCAACCCGCGTTTATCTATTTGACAGATACGGGGCATCATGAAAGTACCGAATATCTTAAAAAAATATTGGCGACACATTTTGGTTGGCATGATTTGCCTGTCATTCGCGTGTCGACTATTTCGCTTGCCAATCATGGCTTGATGGGAACAGGCATTGGGGTGTTTTATGGTGAATTACCCCATATTATCCAAGCATTAAAAAAATGACCGGTCCTTATCTACATTCACCTAATAAAAAAGGTTAGCCTGCGCTAACCTTTTTAAAGCTATTTCAATCACCGCTAAGGTGCGTAGACCACTTCCACGCCCTCATCGTCATCGTAGTCGTCGTCATCAAAATCATCTTCATCCAATGCGCGACCTTCACGCTCAGCTTTACGTTTGGCACGATACGCTTCTTTTTGTTCTTCCGTATTGGCGCGCACTTCCGCTTCCAGTCGTTCAAAACGCAACCGCTGACTTTCAGCAAAGTCGGGATCGGTTTCTTCCATCTCGCGCTCTTGCTCGATTTCGTTCATCAAATGCCAAATCACCGCATCAACCCCTTCGCCTGTGAGCGTGGAGGTACGAAAAACCATCCCTGTCCAACCAAGCTCTGCCACGATATGGGTACAAAGTTGGTTTAATTCTTCTGCGGGTACTTGGTCGATTTTGTTTAAAATCAAAATCTGTGGCAGTTTTGACAGCTCTGGCGAGAATTTTTCTAACTCATTAAAAATCACTTGGGCGTTTGCCACAGGGTCGCTACCATCAATGGGCTGTACATCGACAAGATGCAATAATCGACGGGTACGAGCGACGTGTTTTAAAAAGCGAATACCCAGTCCTGCCCCTTCAGATGCCCCTTCAATCAGCCCTGGGATATCTGCCATGACAAATGAACGGTGTTTGCCCACATCCACGACACCTAGATTCGGTACCAAAGTGGTAAACGGATAATTGGCAACTTTGGGTTTGGCAGCAGAGACTTGACGAATAAAGGTGGATTTACCCGCGTTTGGCAAACCGATAAGACCCACGTCAGCTACTACTTTTAGCTCAAATTTCAAGACTTTTAATTCGCCTGGGAAACCTGGGGTGGCACGTCTTGGGGCTTGATTGGTGGAGGTTTTAAAATGGGTATTGCCTTGCCCGCCGTCACCGCCTTTGGCAATCCTCGCCGTTTGACCTTTTTTGGTCAAGTCCGCTAAGACCTCACCTGTTTCGGTATCAACGACGGTGGTACCAATGGGCACAGATAGATAGATGTCATCCGCCCCACGGCCTGAACAGTTTTTGGCACCGCCATTTTCGCCGCGTTTGGCATCATAGCGACGCGTAAACCGGTAATCGACGAGGGTGTTGGTGTTGTCGTCGCACACCACGTACACATCACCGCCTTTGCCGCCATCACCACCATCGGGACCACCTTTGGGGACGTATTTTTCTCGGCGAAAACTGACGATACCATTGCCGCCGTCGCCTGCTTTGACTGTTACGATTGCTTCATCGATAAAACGCATTGAAGACTTTCCTTAAATTCTTGAATAACCAAATATTATAGCATGAATTTTAGCAAGAAAAATTTGAACACAATCGATGTTTCAGGGCAATCGCACTATAAAAACTCAAAAGAATGATAAACTGTGAGCAAAAGCGACAAGGGAACCACCATGCTCACAAACCCAATTGCATACCTAAGTCAAATAGAAGACCCAAGACGACAAAACAAAAACCTACTACACCCACTTAAAAACATTTTAACCATTGCCCTCACAGGCATACTATGTGGCTATAGTGACTGGGTAGCCATTGAGGACTTTGCTAGTGAAAACCAAGCGTGGTTTGCCAGCTTTCTTGACCTAACCAATGGCATACCCTCACATGACACTTTTAGCAACGTTATGAAACGATTAAATAAAGACCAAATTAACCGCTATTTTAGCCAATGGATAAACCACAACGCCCCAAAGCACAAACACATTGCCATTGATGGCAAATTTGTACAAGGTAGTCATCACGATAACGACAATTTACAGCTTGTTAGTGCCTATGCCAGTGAAGCTAAACTTATCCTAGCCCAACCCGACATCAACGACAAAACCAATGAAATCACCACACTGCCACAGCTACTTAGCCTTATCGACATCAAAGGTAGCACCATCACGGCTGATGCCATGTATTGCCAAAAAGACACCACCAAACAAATTATCAAACAAGGTGGCAACTACATCTTGGCGTTAAAAAATAATCATAAAACTTTATTCGATGATGTATCTTTGTGGCTCAATACTCAGTTTGATAACAAGCAACTAAAAGTCTATGAAACTACCGAAAAAGACCATGGTCGCCTTGAAACTAGACGTTATGCGATTTCAACTGAGTTGGATTGGTTGGAACAAAAAGACCAGTGGCATACGCTAAATGCTGTTGTGATGGTTGAATCCACTCGTGATATTCAAGGTAACGTAAGCACAGAACGTCGCTATTATTTATCGTCGTTGACAGATTTAACCACGATTGGCGATACCCTTCGCAAGCATTGGGCAATTGAGAATAGTCAGCACTGGGTGCTTGATGTAATATTCGGTGAGGATACTGCTATCAAGCTTGAACGCAATGAAAAGGCTAATATTGCTTTGCTTACTCGCACTGCGTTAAATCTTATTCGTGCTAATGGTGATGCTAATCTGTCGGTAAAGCGTCACAAAATTAGGGCGTCTCAAAATACGGCTTTCCGTGAAAAGTTGCTGTTCGGAAAATTTTTATAGTGCGATTGCCCTGAGCACAATTTCAAGGTTATTGAAATAGGCTATTTGAAAGTTAAAAACCCCAACTCTTGGAAGTCTAAATAGTAATAAAGTTATTTTTGGCGTTCTAATAATTCTTGAACTTTTTTAAATTTATTCACTTGTTTAGGATTTTTAAGTGATGGTCGCCAACTCTCAAATAAGTCATTCCACGAGCCTTTAAAGCTTGGTGACATTAGACTAATATTCGCTTGGCAAAACTCTTCAGAAAAAATTGCAATCTTATTTATCTGTTTATCTGTCAAGCCATTTACTTGCCATAATAAATGATGTTTAGCTTCACTATCAGTTGAATCGCTAATCATATCGATAGTATATGCGTCTCTATCATTATTCTTTTTATCTTTTACCTTATCTTTAGTTTTAACTGTAAATTTAAAACCAGTAATAGCACGTCCACGTTTCTCTTGTTTATAACTTACATTTAAGTCAGTTTTACTATTAATTTCTTCTATAGCTGAATTAAGAACATATTTCTTGAAATCATACATACGCTTATATTCATCGCTATGTATGCCTAATTGTCCCCTAAACATGTTTAAATCAAAAGTAGGAGTTTTTGTAGCATGTTTCCATTGAGCAAGTAGTTCATAAAGTCTCACAGAATATAGGCTGTTTAAATTCGCTGTCTGAGTTAATAAATATTGAGTAAAAAAATCTTCAGCTCCATCTAAACGTGTTATGCCTTGAACAACAGCTGGTGTAAATATTATTTCAATCGCTCCATCGCTATCTAAATATAAAACTTGTGAAAGCCATCTAGATTTTATTAACTTATTTTCTTTACTAATAAAGCTAAAACGACGATTAAAAAGTGTTTCTTCTGCTTCTTTCATACGTTGATAAGCGTTCTGACGAGTAGTATTAAATACTTCGGCATATCTCATGGCATCAATACGTAAAGGAGTATCCGTACTCAACCCTTTACCAGTTTCTCTAGCATCTACAATCGCTAATTGAATTATACGTAATTCAAGTAATGTTAAATTTTGTATCGCCATATTCAAGCGATTTGATTTTACAACTAAATCTGACTTACCCACTTATAATTACCTAATGAATTATTTTTAGACGAATATAGCATAATATCTCGTTTAAACGTATTATTTTTCTATTTCGTCTTATTGGTAAGCAAATCTCGTCTTATTGGTAAGCAAATCTCGTCTTATTGGTAAGCAAATCTCGTCTTATTGGTAAGCAAATCTCGTCTTATAATCTCTAAATAGCAGGCTAGTAAAGGCTTACAGAGAGTTTAAAAGTTATTAAAAACATTTAAAAGTTATTAAAAGCCTTTTTTTTGAGAAAACTTCCATTTTTATTGATTTTTATAATAGGTGAAAAATGCGTTCAATAAGGTGCTTATTTTGCGATTTAAGGGTATCCTAGATTCAAATATATGTTTACTACCTATAGTAGTTTAAAATGCGAATATGTGGCTTATATTGACAATATGAACTTGTTACAATGTAGTATTTAGCTTATAATGCAATTACTGAAGAAGATTCAGGCAAAAAAAAGGGTAAGTCTCTTTTTGGAGACTTACCCTTTTTTTAAAGTTACTAAACGTAAAAAAACTAGAATAAAAATCCTAGATTAAATATTAGTAACATACGGCATAGGAAACTGTACTTTACTCTGTTTAGTTAAATAACGCAAGTTAGCTTAATTTTACTTGGGGCATTACATAGGGCTTTTATTCTTTTCTTAAATTAATAGAAGAGAAAATTTCTATGGAAAATTCAAAAGTGTTACCCGCAAGTCTGCCAAAAGTTAGAACAAATAAAGGTTATATTTTATTTAAACTTTTGAGAGGGCATTTGATTGATAACAAGCAGATGAAAACAGAGATTGACACATGCTATAGTGCAGCTCGTATTAGCGAACTTCGTAGTGATGGCTGGGAAATTGATGATAAATCTATACATACTACTAATGGTGAGAATAAAGAAGTATGTATTAAAAAATATTTTTTGGGACGCGAAAAAATATCTGAATATTTGAAGCTACAAGAAATACAGGATTTTTTATATAAAGCTAATACGTTATACGGTAAGTAATTTGTCTTAGGCGATTAGTATTTCTTAATTATCAAATATGAGGTAAAACATTATGGCTAATGTTACATCTGATAGTGTAAAATTTTTACATACAGTTGATAGTAACAAAGACTGGTGGCAAGATATTCATTTCCCTTCTGAGCCAGTTCCCGTCTCAGGTATATATCGATGTAAAGGTTGTGGCAAGGAAATCACAAGCAATAAAGGCGATAAATTTCCTCCGCAAAATCGACATCAACATCCTTCTGCTGGAGAACATAGTATCAGATGGCAACTGATTGTAAGAACTGATACTGATGGTGATAATTGTGGTATTAATAAATAGCCATAGTTATCTTAAATAAAAGACCTAGATTAATAGTCTAGGTCTTTTTTTATGTTCCCAATAGAGACTTAAAAATTATGCTGTTGCATACAAAGCTTTAATTACAGCATTCAATCTTGTCCTATCTTCTGGCGTATCATGGTTTAAAACAATTTCTTGGACTTCTTTATCAAAAAAATCCATAAATCTATCATAGGATTTTTTTCTAGCACGCATTTCTAAAATTTTAGGATTTGTGGTACGAGTAGCCCCACTAAAATCAAAATCCTTATAGCGTTCGTATTCCAAATCAATATCTTGCATTGGTGTACTCCCTTTCTTGACTTTTCGTTGGAAAAAAAGCCGTAATGATACGAATGATATTTTCTCTTTGTGTCCAAACAACAACCAACAAACGAGCTTGATTACCCATACCAATTGTTAAGGTTCTTTGCTCATCATAATCATCGAAATCATCCTTATCAATCGAATAATCATCAAAAAACACACTAGCCACTTCTTCCAAAGAAATACCACGATTTTGATGCACCAGCTCAAACTTAGCGTCATGCCACTCAAAAATCATTCCAAACAAATTAAGAATTGGCATGACTAAAACCTGGTGCAATTGAATCTAATTCAAAAATATGACTGTGATCTTTTATTGGTAAATTAGTGTTAACAGTAGCAGGATTCTCTACCGCTTGAACTGTTGGAGCTGGTGGAACAAACGGGGCAACAGGTTCGGGTAAGTAATCACCAAATAGCCAATTTCCATTCTTATCGTATTCATCAATTTTTTTCAACTGAATCAATTTTATCAGGACATCAGCGTAGCTTAACGTATCGTTGAACATTGCATTTTTCTTAATTAACCCAAGTAAAGCACCACCTGTCTCAAATCTAATATGGTTATTACTTTTAACTTTATTTTCATTTTGCTTTTTCAATAATTTTCTATATTTAGCGTCAGCTTCTTTAGCTAACTTATTTCTGCGTTCAGCTAAAATTATTCGCTTTATCATCTTAATATTAATCTCATCAAGATGATCATTTAAATAACCAAATTCGTAATGGTTGATTAATTCCTTTTGTCTATTAGTTGGTTTTGTATAAGTTTTGAATTTATTAACGAATTCAATAAATTCTTCTAACTCTTTATCACTTAAACTTGTTTTTTCTGTCATAAAATATCCTCATATTTAACTCTATTATCATTCTATCAAAAAACTTAATTTTATGGCATAGTATATTCCGTGCGATTTTTCCTTGACGAGTAGTCAAGGCACGGTTAGTAGTTTCTTCAAATCCGCTAACGCTACTTTTACAGAAACACCGTGCAAAGGGACTAGTCCCTTTTGAATCCCTAGTTAAGGATTTCACCCTTAACAATCCCATCTCTTCCTATTAGTTTTATTAAAAATATTAAGTTTAAGTGACTAGGATTAAAGTAAAAAATCTGAAAAATTCAGATAAGGTTTGATATGGCTATTGGTAGATTAAATCAGAGAGTTGGTAAAGTGGGTAAGGGGCTTGCTCACTTTAGTTACATTATGCGAGAGGACAAATATAGGAACCAAGCTGAAAAGTTGGAAAAATTTGAAAACAGTGATCATGGCAATATGCCTGATTGGGCAAAGACTGAACCTATTTTATTTTGGAAAGCAGCAGATCAAAATGAGCGAAAAAATGGCAGTACCTACCGTGAAAATATCATAGCACTGCCTCGAGAGTTAAACGAAGATCAACGCTTAGAACTTGTTAAAGATTGGATAAAAAACGAATTAGGCGACAAACACCCATACACTTTTGCAATCCATACGCCAAAGGCACTAGATGGCGATGACCAACCGCACGTTCATTTGATGTGGTCAGAGCGTACTTTAGATGGAATTGAACGAGGGCCTGACCAGTTTTTTAAACGCTATAATAGCAAACATCCTGAGCGAGGCGGTTGTGAAAAATCCAATAAAAATAGCACTTGGACCGACCGAAAAGCTGAACTAGTTGCTAGGCGTATGCGGTGGCAGGACCTTTGCAACAGTCATTTAGAAAAAGCAGGGTTTGATGTCCGTATTGACATGCGAAATTGGAAAGAGCGAGGGCTTGAGCAAGAGCCAGTTAATATCGCCATGTCAGAAATAAACAAGCCGGAGATTAGACAGGCATATCAACAAAAATTATTACTTAAGCGAGAATCGGAACAATCAGAGCGGCAATGGCAAGTATTTTATGATGAACGAGAAATTGCAAGAACAGATAGATTTATTGAAAACACAGAATTACAACTTGAGCGAACAGCTCAGAGCAACGCAATATTTGCTAGAAGAATCTATGAAACAGACGGAATTTTTCAGAATAGAGCTGGAGAGCAAGACAAAGGAATGTCAATCTTTGAGGACCCAAATGTCTTTATTACCTGGGCAAGCGATTACATCGACAAATATAAAGTAGAACAAGCGCTTGAACAAGAACAGCTTGAGTTTGAGCAAGAACGCCAGCGACAAGCTTGGCAAGAAAAGCTAAGACTGGAGCGTGAACGCCAAGAAAGGGCTAAACAAGAAGAGCAGCGAATTGAACGCGTACGCCAAGAACAAGCACAACAGGAACAGCGACGGCTTGAGCAGGAACGATATAGGCGGTCCATGCTCATAGAATACCCGTTTTTTGATACGCCATTGGCACAATTAGCCAGGCCGCAGCTTAAGATAAAAATAATTAAAGGGGGGGGTCCCATACAAAAACAATTTGTCAGTCTTGAACACGCACTCAATTTCTATAAGCAATTTGCTAGTAAGAACTGGATGGCTGATACTGGAGAGACAATAGTCCTTGAGTTTGAAGGAGTTGATCAAAACAACAAAACTGAACAACTTATGTGTGACAGATTTATTGAACTTGCGGATAAAAAAGAAACGCAGAAACTTAATGAGTTGGTCCATGATTTTCTAACTAAAACACCGTTTGAAATTCACCTAATAAGAATGGCTGAACTCACAGGTGAAATGAGTGCCGTCAGATACAACGCTTATAGCGAAAAAATTAATTATTATTCAAAGCTGGATTTTCAAATTCAAAGAGATGGCTTTAGTATGGCAAACAAGCTACAAAACAATGCCCAGCCTGACGAGATTAATAAAAACCAGTCAAAAATTAAAATTGAGCAACTGATCAAAAACCTTGATTGCAAAAAATATTATGAGCCTAGACAGCATAGTGATTTAAACTTGGTTGAATTTCTACAACAAACCAATGCGACCATTTCAAAAAGCGAACTGGAAAAAGTGAATGATACGATCGAAGAGTTGATTGTTGCTGAACAAGCCCAGCAAGAGCAGTTACAGCTTGAGCAAGAACGCCAAGCGCAAGCTGAGCTTAAATACAGAGGTCCAACGAGAGAAAACCATGCGTCAAATACCAGAGACAGAGATGATGGCCCAAGCTTTAACTTTTGATAGCTAACTTCTGTAATGATGTAATTTGAAATAGCGCGTCAATCCCTCCCTTTTCAACAATTTCATAATGTGTTTAACTGCTAAATGTGGACGGATAAAATTGGTGGAATATGACGAATGAATATGAGTTTATTCGCCATATTAGTGGTTGTCTAAGAACTTGGACTACTTTGTAGCTATCTTTGCGTCTTTACATACCTATCTCCGTATTAATCTGCCCCTATCCTTGGTTAAACAATACCACGAATACATTCAGATGCTTTCGTGGTATGTTTTAAATGTAGACTAATCTTTATCTCTAAATGTGGACGGATAAAATTAGTGTTTACTTTATAGGGATAGCACAATTTCAGGGCAATCGCACTATAAAAACTCAAAAGAATGATAAACTGTGAGCAAAAGCGACAAGGGAACCACCATGCTCACAAACCCAATTGCATACCTAAGTCAAATAGAAGACCCAAGACGACAAAACAAAAACCTACTACACCCACTTAAAAACATTTTAACCATTGCCCTCACAGGCATACTATGTGGCTATAGTGACTGGGTAGCCATTGAGGACTTTGCTAGTGAAAACCAAGCGTGGTTTGCCAGCTTTCTTGACCTAACCAATGGCATACCCTCACATGACACTTTTAGCAACGTTATGAAACGATTAAATAAAGACCAAATTAACCGCTATTTTAGCCAATGGATAAACCACAACGCCCCAAAGCACAAACACATTGCCATTGATGGCAAATTTGTACAAGGTAGTCATCACGATAACGACAATTTACAGCTTGTTAGTGCCTATGCCAGTGAAGCTAAACTTATCCTAGCCCAAACCGACATCAACGACAAAGCCAATGAAATCACCACACTGCCACAGCTACTTAGCCTTATCGACATCAAAGGTAGCACCATCACGGCTGATGCCATGTATTGCCAAAAAGACACCACCAAACAAATTATCAAACAAGGTGGCAACTACATCTTGGCGTTAAAAAATAATCATAAAACTTTATTCGATGATGTATCTTTGTGGCTCAATACTCAGTTTGATAACAAGCAACTAAAAGTCTATGAAACTACCGAAAAAGACCATGGTCGCCTTGAAACTAGACGTTATGCGATTTCAACTGAGTTGGATTGGTTGGAACAAAAAGACCAGTGGCATACGCTAAATGCTGTTGTGATGGTTGAATCCACTCGTGATATTCAAGGTAACGTAAGCACAGAACGTCGCTATTATTTATCGTCGTTGACAGATTTAACCACGATTGGCGATACCCTTCGCAAGCATTGGGCAATTGAGAATAGTCAGCACTGGGTGCTTGATGTAATATTCGGTGAGGATACTGCTATCAAGCTTGAACGCAATGAAAAGGCTAATATTGCTTTGCTTACTCGCACTGCGTTAAATCTTATTCGTGCTAATGGTGATGCTAATCTGTCGGTAAAGCGTCACAAAATTAGGGCGTCTCAAAATACGGCTTTCCGTGAAAAGTTGCTGTTCGGAAAATTTTTATAGTGCGATTGCCCTGATCGATGTTTGCAATTTTATCCAATAAAAAACCGCCCAAACTTGAGCGGTCTTGTAATCGTACTTAAAATTTAGGAACACTTAGGCATTTTTTGCCATGGTTTCAGCGACACGCAATACTTGGGTGCTATAGCCCATTTCGTTGTCATACCATAGGTACATGACTGCACGGTTCTCTTGAGCAAGCGTAGATTTGGCGTCCCAAATCGCCACTTTTTCACAGCCCACAAAGTCGGTAGAAACAGCTTCATCCGAATCTGAGTAAGCAATTTGCGCTTGCCATTGTTCGCTCTCAGTGGCTTCTTTGATAAAGGCATTGAGTTCATCGCTTGAATTGACTGGGTTTTTGAAATTCAAATTTAAAATCGCAAGGCTCACGTTTGGCGTTGGTACACGTACCGAGCTGCCTGACAATTTGCCTTTTAATTCTGGAATTGCTTTACTGACCGCTTTGGCAGCGCCTGTGCTAGTCATTACCATATTTAAGGTTGCAGCACGCCCACGACGCTCGGCTTTATGGTGGTTATCGACCAAGTTTTGGTCATTGGTGAACGCATGGATGGTTTCCATGTGACCGTTTTCAATGCCGTATTTATCGTTTAAAAGTTTGAGCGTAGGGGTAATGGCATTGGTGGTACAGCTTGCCGCTGATACGATGGTATCACTGCCGATGGTGTCATCATTGACATTATAAACGATGTTTTTAATATCGCCCGATGCTGGCGCAGTCAATAGCACTTTTTTGGCACCTTTTGACTGTAAATGCTTGCCAAGACCTGCTTCATCTTTCCATTTACCGGTGTTGTCGATGATTAAGGCATTGTCGATACCATAAGACGTGTAGTCGATTTCGCTTGGGTCAGCGGCATAAATGACTTTGATAAAACGACCGTTGGCGATTATACCGCTGTTTGCTTTATCAACTACCACTGAGCCATCAAACCAGCCATGTACCGAGTCACGCTCAAGCAAGCTTGCACGTTTTTCCAAGTCTTTTAATAAAGCGTCTGCTTCACCGGCTGGACGAACGACGATGGCTTTTAATTGTAAGCCTTTATCTGAGGCAGGACGGCTCATCAGCAACCGAGCCAAAATACGACCGATACGACCAAAACCGTACAACACGACATCTGTCGCAGGCACTTCGTCACCGCTGGTAAAGCTGTCAGCTTGTTTGCCTGCTTTGAGCGCTTGACCCAAGTCCACCGTGGTATGGCTTAGATTTTGGTCGTTTAACGCGGTGGCAAAAGCGAGTGTATCAGCGATGTTAAGGGCGTTTTTATCATGATGAGCGATGATATCAACAAGGTTTAGCGCAATGCGGTTGCCAAAAAACAACACATTAACGCCTTTATTGGCTAGGGTATTTAGCTCAACTAATAACTGAACCGCTTGGGCTTCTTGATTTTTGCGAGTAGTGAGGTGGTCTTGGTAGAGATTGGCAGACATAGTATGACCTTTTTTTGTGAAGGAAAAATAAAATCTGTGGAAAATGCAGCAATAAATAAACGCCTAAATTGTAACGGAATTTAGGCGTTTTAGCAATTTTAAAGCAGGGTGTTTCAGCTAGCGAGCTTATCGGCTATTTTGTACGGTTTTTTGCAATTTACTGACCTCATAGCCTTGAGATTTTGCGGTGGCGACCATTGTTTGATAAGTAGCTTCATCCATCGTGGGCGTGCGTGACAAAATCCACAAATATTTTTGATTTGGTGTACCCACCAACGCATGGTTATAATTGGGGTCTAAAGCAAGCACCCAATAGTCGGCTTTACCCACAGGCAACCAACGCAGTCCTTGCGGCAAGAAAGTAACTTTGAGTTTACTACCACTGTCACCATTTTTGCTGGCTTCACCAATGCTTTGCATGGCTTTGCCATCTTTACCCATACATTGGTTATTGACTTCCACTTTGCCTGTCGGTTTTAGGGTGTAAGTGGCGGTGACATCACTGGCACAATTACGCTGAAAAAACATCGGCAAACGGGCGATTTCGTACCATTTCCCCGCATAACGGTTTAAATCAACACTTTGTACCGCCTGAGCTTTACCAATGCCTGTGGGCTTGGCGGTGGTTTCGGATGTCGGTGTGGTGGAGCAAGCACTCATGGCAATTAATGTACCTGCAATACCTGCCACTGCTAACGTTTTTTTACTGATTATTTTCATTGTGTATATCACCTTATTTTGCTCAGTTTTATTGCGCGTTAAAGTAATCATTTTAGCCCAAAATAAATGCTCAAACGGTGACTATTGGGGCACTTTTTGTCAGCCAGTTGTTACAGTGAATACGCTATTGTCAAATAGCAACGCCCAAACGGTTATAGGCGTTTTTTATTGGGTCAAAGATTGTACACAGTTTCGATAGCAAACCAATTGAGTTAAAAAAGCAAGTTAATAAACCACGTTAAAAAACCAAGTTAAAAAAGTAAGTTAAAAAAGCAAACCGCTCATACCACCCACAAAATATGTAACCAAATTGTAACAAAAAAATCAACCTGTTGGCTAGTTTTTATCCCTTGTCGACCAATAACCGAATACCCGCGATTCCCATCGCCCCATGCTCATAGGCGGTGGCTAAATCTGCCTGCCCCACCCCGCCCAGCGCAAAAACCGGCACATCACAGATTTTTGCCAATTCACCCAAGGTTTGCCAGCCCATGCCCCCACTTTGAAAGGTTTCTGGGTGTGTTGGTGTGGCTTTCACTGGGGATAAAAAACAGCCCATGACAGTATGCGAGGTTGCCAAGGTATTTAATCTGCTTAGGCTATGTTGGTCATGACAACTGGCAAAACAGCGATAATTTTTTGATAAGCTTGAGAAATCAAGCGTGACAAGTTGTTGGTGATTCAAATGCACCATGCCGTTTTTTAACCAAGCATCTAAATGCTGAAATAAGCGCTCAGGCAAGCGCTCAAGTAAGCACGCTAGTGTTGCATATTGAATAATCGGGGTGATATCCGCCCTCATGGTTAGTAAGCCATCAATCATAGCGGTGGCATTTTCATCGCTGGTTTGGGGACGAAGATAACAATGGGCATCTTGAGGCAGTTTTTGGCTATAAAAATCAACCCACTTATCCACACTAACCAAGCTATCTAAAGGCTGGGTGATATAAATCGCATTAGGCAATTTTAACCACTCTAAAATGCGGGCATTGGCATCGGGCAGCGGGTACTGATTAGCAACCAAGTCTGACTGATGAACCCATCTGACAGCTTGACCTTCCTTGCCTTTATCCTGTTGTAAACCATCAAACTGCGCTTGACTCACTTGAATTTTAAAAACGTGCAATGACACGGTTTTATCAGCATAATCATGGCGTATCACCCCCATTTTGACTGCAGTGTTTTGCGCAATATCCAAACCAATCTCTTCATGGACTTCACGGATTAACCCTTGTGTTGGGGTTTCGTCTGGCTCAATTTTTCCCCCGACAAACTCATAGCGATTGCCTTGGTGTTGACCGGCATGGCGAAATCCGAGTAGATATTGATTGTTAAAATGTATCACCGCGACTGCCACATTAACGACTTTTGACATATTTTTCTCAAACTGTTGATTGTTACCCATTATAAAGCATTAAATTTGATGAAAAAGTGAAAAAAGTCACTTGACGACCTATTAAATATAAATGATAATCATTATCAATTAAAAACACTATTCGCCCATCTTACAGAGAAAAGGAGTATCCCATGCTACACTTATTAAATCGCGCCAATCTTATCCAACAAAGTTCCTTGCCAACGCTATATTCCAATCATTTATTTGCGCTGACTAAAGAGATTCGCATTCAGCATGATGGCGAAGAATACCGTCTTCGATTGACCCGTAATAACCGCTTGATACTCACCAAATAGTGACTTACCAAATAGTGACTTACCAAATAATCTCGGTGAAATTGTTAATAAAAAAAGCCAATCTTCCTCAGAGTGGCTTTTCTAGAGGGCTAAGTTGATAGTTACTGTTGCCAATCAACTTTCCCAATTACCGTTCACAATCATCTGAATTAACCCATGCGAATAGCCCCGTCCAAACGAATGACGTCGCCATTGAGATAGCTATTTTCGATGATATGTACCACCAATTTAGCAAATTCTTCTGGGTTGCCCAAACGTTTGGGAAAAGGGACGGCTTGCTCAAGACTGGTACGGGCAGCCTCTGGCAGGCTTGCCATCATCGGTGTGCCGAACACCCCTGGGGCGATGGTCATGATACGTATTTGATGGCGCTGTAGTTCACGCGCGAGTGGTAAAGTTAACCCCACCACACCTGCTTTGGATGACGAGTAACTGCCCTGCCCGACCTGACCATCGAATGCGGCAATTGAAGCAGTGTTGATAATCACACCTTTATCTTCGTTGCTGTCTGCAGTATTTTTTGCCATCGCCGCCGCTGCCAGTCGCGCCACATTGAAAGTGCCGATGAGGTTAATTTGGATACCACGGGCAAAGGTGGTTAAATCGGCTGGATTGCCTTCTTTGTCCAGTAATTTTTGCACCACCACGATACCGGCACAGTTGATTGACCCTGATAATTTACCAAATTTGGTCACGCCCGCCTCAATCGCATTTTTGACATCCGCTTCGCTGGTGATGTCACATTTTGCAAAAATCACTTTATCGCCCAATTCAGCCACTAATTTCTCACCGGCTTCTTGGTTGAGATCAGCGATGATGACATTTGCGCCATGCGCCACCAAATAACGGGTTGTCGCTTCACCTAGACCTGACGCGCCGCCTGTGACCAAAAAGGTATTATTTTGTACTTGCATTGTTTTTCCGTTAACCTGTTATTTTTTGTTGATAAAAAGCCTAGCTAACGCTAGATACTCTTCCGCATAGGGATAAATTTTTTGTTAGTGCGCCACGCTCATGCTACGCAGCATAAAACGTTGCACTTTACCGCTTGGGGTTTTTGGTAAGGCATCGATAAACTCAACGATACGTGGATACGCATGGGCAGACAAACGTGCATGCACCAAGCTTTGGATGTCTTTAGCTAACTCTTCATTACCTGTATATCCGTCTTTGAGCACAACATAGGATTTGATGATGTGACCACGTATATCATCTGGCACGCCAATCGCCGCCGTCTCGGCTACTGACGGGTGTTCCATTACCGTGTTCTCGACATCGGTAGGACCGACGCGATACCCTGCAGTGGTAATAATATCGTCATCACGCCCGACAAACCAAAAAGTGCCATCATCATGCTGCTCGACCATATCGCCTGTCAGATAATAGCCATTTTCAAACGGATTTTTTTCGTTCCACGTATAGCCTTGGAAAAATAAGGATGGCGAGTTCGCCACATCAACGGCTAGCTGACCTTGTACGCCTGCGCTTACTTCATTAAAGTTTTCATCCAGTACCGCCAATCGATAACCTGGCAATGGCATACCCATTGAACCAATTGGCTGATCATGGGTTAACTTATGATGACAGCAGCACGCCATCCCCAATTCGGTTTGTCCATAATGGTCCAGAATAGATGCGCCAAGATGGTCATTAATCCACGTCACCACTTCAGTATTTAACGTCTCACCCGCTGAGCTAATACGCGTCAATAGCGGTAACTCATCAGCTTTATTGTCAAAAACACCACTTGATTTCATCATACGAAATGCGGTGGGCGATGAGGCTAAATTCGTGATTTTATGGTTTTTGATAAAATCTAATGTATGCTTGGCATCAAACCCTGACTCATTAAAGTGGGTAGTAGCACCCACTAGCAAAGGTCCTGTAATCGCATAATACAAGCCATAGGCCCAGCCTGGGTCAGCCATATTCCAAAACTGGTCATCATTGCTTAGACCCACTGCGTGTACCATGTACAAATAAAATGCGGTTAGCGCTTTAAGTGGTACTGCCACACCTTTTGACTTGCCCACGGTACCTGAAGTAAACATTTGCAAGAAAGGATCTTCCCCTGTTAGCATTACAGGTTCAAAGTCTTCCCTTTGCGCTGCCATTAGGCTATCAAAATGCCAATCCCCATATTGTTTGGCGGCTTGCTCGCTGCCCACCATTACCATGTTTGGTAGTGGGTTTATGTCATTGAATTTTTCACGGTTATGGCTGTCAGTGAAAACCACTTTGGTAGCGGCTTTTTGAAGGCGGTATTCAATCGCTTCGACACCAAATGCGGTAAACAATGGCTGATATACCGCACCAATGCGCCACGCACCCACAATCACCGCTAACAAGGTCGGTGTACGGGGCAGCATGGTTGATACCCGATCGCCTTTTTTCACCCCCAAAGAAGTGAGCAGATTTGCCATTTTACCGCTCAATTTATCGAGCTGCGCGTAAGTGATTTTATCGATATTGCCTTGGATGTCTTCATGCACTAGCGCGACTTTATTTGCCTTATCAAAGTTGGCATGACGACCCACACATTCTACATAGGCGTTGATACCATTGATACGGCAACCTTGCAGGATTTGCTGTTCAAGTTCGTCGATATTGAATTGGTCAATGTAGCTTTGATAGCGGTAGTTTTGATAATCAGGATGGGTAGATTGCGGGGTTTGGGTGTCAAGATTGTCCATGACAGGCTCCTAATGTCGTCCATGAAATAGGAATAAGTGCCAGTGTCAACGGTCACCCACTGGCTTAAAATAACGCTAACTTGAAATAAATCTGGCTTGAAATAAATTTGAGTTGATACGACCAGTTTTTTGACGATGGGTTCGCAAATATTGCTGATTTACTTGTACCAAGTCAAGCTAACAAATTCCTTTTGTCAGCTTATGATGCCTAAAATTTTGGATAATTTCAAGTATTATGATATGAATTGTATCGTTTTAAAAATTTTACTGTTAACCAATAAACTTAAAAAAATGCTCTTTATAGTGGCGCAGTTCACGAATTGAATCACGGATATCATCAAGTGCCAAATGATTTCCTTTTTTCTCAAAGCTTGACAAAATATCGGGGCGCCAGCGATAAGCTAGCTCTTTGACCGTTGACACATCTAAATTGCGGTAATGAAAAAACCGCTCAAGCGTTGGCATTTGACGTGCCAAAAACCGTCTGTCTTGGCAAATCGAATTGCCACACATCGGTGAGCGTCCTGATTCGACATATTTACTTAAAAATGCAATGGTTTCGGTTTCTGCTTGAGCCATGGTCACGTTACTACGGCGAATACGGTCAATCAGTCCTGATTGCCCATGTTGGCGCGTATTCCAATCATCCATGCTGTTGAGCACAATGTCAGGCGTATGAATGGCAAACACAGGACCTTCGGCTAAGATATTGAGTTCACTGTCAGTCACTATCGTCGCTATCTCGATGATGGTATCGTTGAGGGTATCTAGACCTGTCATTTCAAGGTCAATCCAAATCAGATGTTTTTTATCAACCGCCATACTGTTGCCTTTTCATACTCTTTAACAAATAATCCGCCATCTTAGCAGATTTTACAGGTAAAATATCGGTTTTGTTGGCGATTGCTCATGCGTGTTTATGTAGCCTGCCCATGTAGCAATGTCCAAAAGTATTGCAAAATTTTATAAGGTGTTCGTATGGTAAAAAATCCCCTAGTGGCTGATGTAGTGGATAGCGTATGGCGTTAATCCGTAAACGTAAACTCACTGACCAGCAAACCCGCCGCATCCAAAAACAACAAAAATCTCAGCAAGTGCTGGACGATGCCCAGCTGATGGATGGCATTGTTGTTGCAAACTTCGGCAAGCAGCTCGAAGTCCAAGCCACTAGCCTACCGCAAACCCTGCCTGAAAAACCGATTGTCGCCGCTGACGAGCCAGAACCGTTTTGGCAACCCATCACCCTGCACAGTGTTTGGCGTTGTCACACCCGTACCAACTTGCCACTGATTGCCACTGGGGATAAAGTCCGCTTTGTCGCTGACCCAAATACAGGACTTGGGCGCATTGAAGCGATTTATGATAGACAAAGTATCATCAACCGCCCCGACCGTTACCACAAGCTCAAACCTATCGCCGCCAATGTCGATATTTTAGCGGTCGTATTCGCGCCGCTGCCGCTGCCGTCTGCCCAGCTGATTGATCGGTATTTGGTGGCTTGCCATCACTCAGACATCACGCCATTGCTGATTTTAAATAAAGCCGATTTGTTGGCAGATGGCAGTCATAGCGAGGTTGTAGAGCTACTGTTAGCCTATCAACAGCTTGGCTATGCCACCTTGATGACCCAATCTAATGGTGATCTAACCCAACTAAAAAACACCGTTGCCGGCAAGAATGTGATTTTTGCCGGTCAATCAGGGGTTGGTAAAAGCAGCTTGGTCAATCAGTTATTGCCTGCTGCGGGACAATCAGTCAATGAAATTTCAACCATTTCACAGTTGGGTCAGCATACCACTACCACCAGTCGATTTTTAGCGTTTGACCCGATGGCGCTTAGCAAAGGCGCCATTATTGATACGCCTGGTATTCGCGAATATGGGCTTTGGCATTTGACTCCTGATGATATTTTGCAAGGCTTTATCGAGCTTGCGCCGCTTGCACCCTACTGCCGTTTTCGCGATTGCAAACATACCGAGTCCACGCCCAATTGTGCGATGTGGCAGGCAGTAGCAGACGGACAGGTACTAGCAAGGCGGGTGGACAATTTGGTGCTACTGCAACAAGAAGCGGCCTCGCAGGATTTTTAAGCTTGCGATTTTAGACTAAATATTAGACTAAATAAAAGTTTCTTAAAATTGACAACTACCGTTATAATACAGTCAATTTTTTATGGGCAATCAAACGATAATTTTGACGCAATGCCCCTGTGGAGGATATCTTGGAACGTTGGTTTGAGTTTATGGGTCATCACCCATTTTTATTTGGCACCATGTTTGTGCTAATTGTGCTATTTTTTATGCTTGAGAACAAACGCGGCGGCAAAAAAATCAATCCAAATGCAGTGGGCTTGATGGTTAACAACCAAAACGCTCAGCTGATTGATATCCGCCCACGAAAAGATTTTGAAAAAGGCTATATCAAAGGCAGCCGCAATATCCCGTTTACTGAGCTTAAAAATCACGTTGACGCACTTCGCAGTGCTGACCATCCTATTATCATCGTTTGCCAAATGGGTATGACGGCGGGTACCGCAGTGGCAATGATTGGTAACGACAACGTTTATCGTCTCGATGGTGGTATTGCCAATTGGCAAGCCGCAGGTTTACCTTTAGTGGTAGAAAAAACCGTGCCCGGCAAAACTAAATAAGATCGGTTGGCTGTTCACAATTTGAAATTTAAATCGCCAAACCCCATAACCATCAATAACGCTTTTATCTCATCGGTATCTGATAATAAGCTTTTAACCCAATTTAGAAAATCCAGAAATAAGGAGATTGTTATGGCTATGGTGAAAATTTATACCACACCGACTTGCCCCTACTGTATGCAAGCTAAAATGTTATTAAAAAACAAAGGCCAAGCATTTGAAGAAGTTAATATGTATGATGTGACCACAGAGGAACGTCAGGCATTGGCGCAAAAAACCAATAATTACCGCACAGTACCGCAAATTTTTATTGGCGATAATTTCATTGGTGGTTATGACCAACTCGCTGGTCTTGAGCGTCAAGGCAAACTTGATGGTTTATTAGCGGATTAATCGTTCGCAGATTAAAAAACTTTACTAGAATTTACTAGCTAAATAACCCCCATTATAAATACAGTTGATAGTTTTTAGACTATTTTTTAGAAAAAGTTAAAGCTGTCATATTGTTATCATCCACGCAAGAACAGTTAATTGAGGACACTACCATGGCAGACGAACAAAACTTACCACAACTGGCGCTAGAACGTATCTATGTTAAAGATATGTCATTAGAAGTACCGGGTGCAGAGGTATTTACCCGTGAATGGCAACCAGAGCTTGATATCAACCTATCAAGTGCCGCTGAAAAATTGGACGATGACCACTACCAAGTGATATTGACCGTTAATGTGACTGCCAATAACGGTGGTGAAACCGCGTTTATCGCAGAAGTACACCAAGCGGGTATCTTTATGTTGCAAAATATTCCTGAAGAACAATTGGGCGCAATTTTAGGTGCGTATTGTCCAAACGTATTGTTCCCTTATGCCCGTGAAGTAGTCAGTGACATTGTGACCCGTGGTAGCTTCCCACAATTGTTACTTGCGCCTGTCAATTTTGACCAAGCCTATCAACAAACGCTTGAGCAAGGTAACTAATTTTTTTTAAAGTTAACTATTTTAAAGCTAACTAATTTTCATTAGCAAAAATTAAGAGCAGGATAACCCCTGCTCTTTTTTTATGTATATTTAAGGTAAATCGTTAGGACTTGGTGCATGATTCGGTGAGGCTTGCCAATGACATAACGCTGCTTCAAATACCGCATAATCAACCCCAATTGCCTCTGCCGTTTGTACCGCCAAACGCTCTAACTGAGGGTCTGTGGTGTAATGACCAAATAGCAATTTTGCGCCGCCTTTGGGACCTGTGGCTTTAGTCAAATAGCAGTGATCGGCTTTGATGGCTAAAATTTTAAGATAGCCCAGTAACGATAAAAACTCAAATTTGGCTAATCGTCCAAATCGATAGATGTTTAGGGTTTTATATAAGTGGGCAAAGCATTGTTCAGCGCTCAAATCTTGTTGCATTGCCCGATTGGTTAAATTTGCTACCCCACCTATATCAGCAAGCCAATGCCCGTAACTATCAACTACTTGGGGCAGCTGTTTGATTGACTCATATTTGCGATGTTTGCCAAATTTAAAGCTTACTTGATTACTCTGACACTCACGAACCCACTCTAAGACTACTTGAGGGTTGGCGGTTATAGTTGCCCAACTCAGTAAGGGTTTACTAGGTTCGTCAGCACGACTAAAATTGCCATATAACAGGCGTAAATATTGCCATTGAGATTGACGGTTGCCCTGTAACTGTAACTGTAACTGTGGGCTATCACCAACATGAATGAGTAAAAAAGCCAACCAAATTGACTCGGCGATATCGATACTTTGCCAATATAATATGGCTTTGACAGGGTCAAAAAACGGGCTGTTGGGATTGGCTCGCTGCGTTGACCAATAAGTTTGGGTAACTAGTGTACGCTTCGCTAACGCGGTCAAATACTGTGCTTGCCTTTCGCTAGCGACCAAATGATTGGCAAAAGCGGTCAATTGGCGCTGTGACGGCTGGCTAAAGGCATAGGTGCTTTGCTGATAATCCTGCAGCGCTTGATAAAGTTGTGTCGCTCGTTCAAGGTGTGTGATAATCATGGGGTTTTCCAATCCCAACCAATTGGGCTCATATGGATTAAAGCATAAATGATTAAAACGACAAACCGATTAATCAAATAAACGCTTAATCAGATAGACATAGGTAGCAAATGATGTTAAATCAAGCAGCGATGAGCGAAGTATCCAATCCGTACCATGTGGCGTGTGTCACAGGTGGCGCCAAACGAATTGGTCGGGCGCTTGTGCTGGCACTGCACCAAGCCAATTATAATATCATTGTCCATTACCACACCAGTGAATCAGAAGCCATGGAACTTGTTGATTACTGTAATGCCATTCGCCCACAGTCAGCAAAAAGCGTGCAAGGAGATTTAGAGGATTTTGAAACGTTACCACAATTGACTTGGCGAATCATCAACAGTTTTGGTCGATTGGATTGTTTGGTTCATAATGCCTCACGCTTTTACCCGACGCCCTTTGGTCAAATCTCTCAGCAAGACTGGCAAAATTTATTTTTGACCAATGCGCAAACCCCGTTATTTATCAGCCAATATTTATACCCTTATCTAAAAAAATCGCAAGGCTGCATTATCAGCATTTTGGACATTCACGCCAATGGCAAGCCATTTGGGGGTTATACGGTCTATAACATGGCAAAAGCCGCGCACCAAATGATGGTGCAGTCACTAGCAATCGAACTAGCGCCCGATATCCGCGTCAATGGCATTGCACCGGGTATTAACATTTTACCCATAGAGGGCTCAGAGCAAGCCCTTACCAATGAAACGATTGAAAAAATCTGCCATGCCGTACCGTTAAAAAGAATTGGCACACCGCAAGATATCGCGCAAGTGGCGGTATTTTTGGCAGCTGCCCCGTATATCACAGGGCAGATTATTGCCGTGGATGGCGGGCGTGGTTTGACCTTAGCTGGTAATGAAAATAGGTAATAACAGCCGGCAGCCAGAGCAGGCACCCGACTAGCCGTAACGCAGCAAACTTTTGAAGTTTTAAATAACGTTTAATGCTGTTTTTTCAGTAATTCCATTAATTCTGCTGGAATGTCATCCTCATTGCTGGCGCCATTTTGATTAGCACTATCATTGTTTTGGTCAAAGTCTTGTGAGGTGGGTAGCTCGGTCAAAGCCTCTTGGGGTTGTCTTTCACCTAGGGTCACATTGACGCTGCTTTGCGCTTTATTACGCATCACTTGTAGATTGACCACACTGTTGGGTGCTTTACGTGCGACCATTTGAATCAGTGTATTGGCATCATCGACAGGTTTATTATCCATTGCGGTGATGATATCGCCTTTTTGCAAGCCCGCTTTTGCGGCAGGACCATTGGGCATCACGTTCATCACTTCAACGCCCTGAGTGTCATCACCTAGCTTGGTTGGGTCTTTCATCGAACTTTGTAATTCAATCCCAAGCCAGCCGCGGCGCACTTTACCATCTTTAATAATGCCATTCATCACAAGCTTGACAATCTCGGTAGGAATCGCAAATCCAATCCCCATCGAGCCGCCCGAGCGTGAAAAAATCGCGGTGTTGATACCAACCAGCTGACCATAAGCATCAACCAGTGCACCCCCTGAATTACCGGGATTGATAGCGGCATCGGTTTGGATAAAATCTTCCACCGTGTTGATACCCAGTCCCGTGCGCCCTGTTGCCGAGATAATGCCTTGGGTAACGGTTTGACCGACCCCAAACGGGTTGCCAATTGCCAACACCACATCGCCCACTTGGGTCGACTGTTCACGAAATCCTAAGGGTTTCAGCCCTGTCAAATCAACTTTAATCACCGCCAAATCACTTTCCACATCGTTGCCGATGACTTTTGCCGTTGCCTTGCGACCATCATTGAGCATCACGATAATGTTATCGGCTTTAGAAATCACATGCGAGTTGGTGACGATATAGCCATCTTGTGAAATGATGACACCCGAGCCTAAATTGGTATTATCGCTTTCGCCATTGGGGATACCGTGATATTCAAAATAGCGGCGCATCATCGGGTCATTCATATAGGGATGCTCCTCGATTTTTTGCGTGGTATAGATATTGACAACTGACTGGGCAGCGACAGCGACAGCATTGTGATAAGATGCCACCGCAGCATTTGGATTATCACCGAGTTTTTTAGTATCGACAGGCTCAGATTTAGGCGGCTGCCAACTGGGCTGACTGGCTACCATCGCTTGATTTTTTTGCCAAGGCAGCTGTGGCTTGGTCATCATCCACAAGCCCGCCAACAGCACTAGTAGTAACAAAATCCAGGGTAGTATTAGAGTAAATTTGTTAGGTTTACGATACGTAGGCGGCAAAACAGGTGGGGTTTCCAAAGGCTTGTCTGAACGGGGGTCTGTCATAGTCAACGTTTCTCAACGATAGGTCAGAAAATATACGGGTTTGAGCGAAAAATACAGTTTAGTCTAACACTGATTATTTGGTGAGTTGAGCCGATTTTTTATTAGTTTTGTTTCAAAAGATATCTTTGATATTACTGGCCTGACTACTGGCTTTAATGAGGACTGTCTTTAATGACGGCTAGCTTCGATGAGGACTGGATTATCATAAAAAAACCGCAGTCTTATTGTGACTGCGGTTTTGAAAGCTATCGCTGTATTAACACTGTATTGGTATTTTTTAGACGTCTTTGCGACGCATATGCGGAAACAAAATCACATCACGAATGCTCGGCGCATTGGTAAATAACATCACTAAACGGTCAATACCGATACCCTCGCCTGCAGTCGGTGGCAAGCCATAGGACAAGGCTTCGATAAACTCTGCATCATAATGCATCGCTTCGTCATCGCCTGCGTCTTTCTCAGCCACTTGTTGTTTAAACCGCTCGGCTTGGTCGATTGGGTCATTAAGCTCGCTAAAGCCGTTAGCAATCTCACGCCCGCCGATAAACAGCTCAAAACGGTCAGTAATTTCGCTATTGTCATCGTTACGGCGTGCTAGCGGGGAAGTTTCGGCAGGATATTCTGTGACGAAGGTTGGTTGACGCAGTTTAGTTTCTGCGGTTTCTTCAAAGATGATGGTTTGCAGTTTGCCAATCCCAAAGATGTCTTTAACGTCCTGTTTGAGTACATTTTTGGCATAATCCGCTAAATAATCACGGTCTGCAATTTTGCTCATGTCAAAATTATCCGCGTATTTTTCAATCGCTTTGGTCATTGGCAAGCGTTCAAATGGCGCTTTAAAACTAATTGCTTCACCTTGATAATCAATCTCCGTGGTACCTAAAATATCGTTTGACAGTTTTTGAAACATATTTTCGGTCAGTTTCATCAAATCTTCATAATCGGCATACGCTTGATAAAACTCAATCATGGTAAATTCTGGGTTGTGACGCGCCGATACCCCTTCGTTACGAAAATTACGGTTAATCTCAAACACACGCTCAAAACCACCCACCACTAGACGTTTTAAGTACAGCTCTGGCGCAATGCGTAAAAAAAGCGGCATATCAAGCGCATTGTGATGGGTAACAAATGGACGAGCCACAGCGCCCCCTGGAATGACGTGCATCATCGGGGTTTCGACTTCCATGTAACGCTCATTTAGCATATATTCACGAATACCAGCAATGACTTTACTACGGATAATAAAGGCGTTACGGCTGTCTTCATTGGTCATCAGGTCAAGATGACGACTACGATAGCGAGCCTCTGTATCGCTTAACCCATGAAATTTGTCTGGCAGTGGCCGTAATGATTTGGTCAATAACTGTACTTCGGTAGCATGCACAGATAATTCACCGGTGTTGGTACGAAATATATAACCTGTCACACCAATAATGTCACCGATATCCCATGTTTTAAAGTCATTATAAATCCCTTCGCCCAAGTCGTTTTTGCTGACATAGGCTTGGATACGACCTGTCATGTCGGCAATGGTGACAAAGCTGGCTTTACCCATCACGCGTTTGAGCATGATACGACCGGCGACAGTCACCATGACTTTATCGCTGTTTGCCAATGCTTCTTTGTCTTTATCAGCAAATTGCTGCTGCAAGTCTTGGGCGTAATCTTTGCGTTTGAATTGGTTTGGGTAAGGGTTTTTACCTGCTTGTTTGATTAAATCAAGTTTGCTGTGACGTTGTTTGATAAGTTCATTGACGTCTTGGCTGTCTTCCACATGCGCTTCGGTTGCTGCATTTTCAGTTTGGTTTTGCTGTGACATGATGTTTTCCCACAATTTTAGTTACACTATCAAAAGTTAAAATTTTTATGCCAAATGGTAAAAATAAAGTTTTATCCTGTTAATCCAACATACCCATTATTCTTCCCCACTGACGCTCGCCATCAAATCCGCCTGATGTTCACGCAGTAAGCTATCTAAAAGTTCATCCAAATCGCCTTGCATAATGGCATCGAGTTTGTACAAGGTTAAATTAATACGGTGGTCGGTCATCCGCCCTTGGGGAAAATTATAAGTGCGAATGCGCTCCGAGCGGTCACCACTACCGACCAAATTGCGACGCATATCACTTGACGCATCGATTTGTTTTTGTACTTTTTCTTGCTGAATTTTGGATACCAACATTTTCATGGCTTTATCGCGGTTGGCGTGTTGGCTACGCTCTTGCTGACACTCGACCACCGTGCCTGTTGGAATATGGGTAATCCGCACCGCAGAGTCGGTTTTATTGATATGCTGACCACCTGCCCCACTGGCACGATAAGTATCGATACGCAAGTCGGCAGGGTTGATATCGACGGTATCATCAATCTCAACCTCTGGCATCACCGCGACCGTGCAAGCCGAAGTATGCACCCGTCCTTGGCTTTCAGTCTCTGGCACACGTTGCACCCGGTGTGCGCCCGACTCAAATTTTAAGCGGCCATATACCCCCGTGCCCGATACACGGCTGATGATTTCTTTATAGCCGCCATGCTCACCTTCGTTCTCGGACAATACTTCCACTGTCCAACCTTGGGTTGCCGCATAACGCTCGTACATACGGAACAAATCACCGCTAAAAATTGCCGCTTCATCGCCGCCCGTCCCTGCTCGAATCTCTAAGAAGGCAGGCACTTTATCATTCGGGTCTTTAGGCAGCATCATCACATTGAGCACGTCTTCAAGCGCATTGATGGTGTCTTTGGCAGCTTGGATTTCTTCTTGCGCCATTTCTTTCATGTCGCTATCACCCGTTGAATCTGACAGCATTTCTTCAGCGGTTGCCAAATCTTCTTCCGCTTGGCGGTATTTGCCCCAAACATCGACCAATGCGGATAAATCACTGTGCTCAACCGATAATTCACGAAATTTTTTATTATCGTTCATGGTTTCTGGCTCAGACAGCATGGCGGTGACTTCTTCGAAACGGTCAGACATTTGGTCAAGGCGAAAACGTAAGGATTCTTTCATAATTTTAGACAAATAAAAACGGCAAAATAAAAACGTTTATTTTGCCATAATTTATGCGGTTTTGCATTAGGTTTACATGATAGAAGCTGATTAATGATTTAGCTGACTGCGTTTTAGCATATTCTTTAAAAATAAAACTAACAGAACTAAACTTAACCAAAACCACCAATTAATCAAAAATTTATCCCAATAAAAAACATCGATTTGTAAGAGTAGCAAATCAATCGGACTGCTTTGTAAACTGTTGACAGGGGATATGCCTTGATGATCTTCAATGAAATAAAAAGGCAGCCCACCAACTAATACTTCATCCGGCATAAATTCCGCAGTATAAGGTGGTGTTGGCGGCATTTTATACTCAACAAAAACCGTCAAATAAGTCATCAGTAAACTTATTAGCATAGCTTTTATGATATTTTTAGGGTTTATTTTCATCTTGATTTTCTAATTTGAATAACCCTGCTTAATTAAACTTTTTTGACAATCACTGAGCCAATCGAATACCCGGCACCAAACGAGCAAATCACCCCCAAATCACCTGACTGCATATTTTCTTGGTGCTTGTGAAAAGCAATCATCGGACTTGCCGAACTGGTATTGGCATATTCTGCTAGCACCATGGGCGCGATTGATTTATCCGCTTCTTTGCCCAACACGGTGCGTAAAATCAAATCAATCATGTTGGCATTGGCTTGGTGCAGCCACATTTTTTTGAGCTGTTGGGGCTCAATGTGGTTTTTATGGAGCAGTTCAAGAATTAAATTGGACACGGCAGGACATACTTCACGAAATACTTTGCGACCTTCTTGCAAGAACAATTTGTCGGTCACAGGTGCGTCGATATCAGGATACATCGGCGTGCCAGCGGCTAAGAATTCACTGCGATCCAAAAAGCCGTATTCATTTTTAATATTGGTTGAAAACTGGGTAAACAGATGACTATCTAAAATTTCATAGCCTTTGGGTGTGGCTGTTTTTTCGTCAATCTCTTCGATAATCGTCGCCGTTGCCACATCCCCAAAGATAAAGTGGCTGTCACGGTTGCGCCAGTTGAGGTGCGCTGAGGTGATTTCGATATTGACCATGGCGACACGTTTGGCGGTGCCAGATTTGATCAGACCGACCGCTTGGGCGATACCAAAGGTTGCGGCGCTACAGGCGACGTTCATATCAAAGCCAAAACCGCCTTGCATACCAATATATTGTTGGATTTCGATGGCGATGGCAGGATACACGCGCTGGAAGTTTGAACAAGCAACAATAATACCGTCTAAGTCTTTACCTTGTAAACCTGCATTTTCCAGGGCTTGTTTGAGTGCATCTAGACCCATTTCTGCCATGATGGACATCTCTTCGCCAAGCTTGCGATAAGGAATCACAGGTGCCATGATATCTGGGTCTAAAATTCCGTCTTTTTCCATCACATAGCGGGATTTGATACCTGAGGCTTTTTCGATAAATTCGGCAGTCGAGTGCACAAGTGCCGTCTTCTCACCACGGGCGATGGCATCGGCATTTTTGGCATTATAGTTGTCAACGTATTGGTTAAAAGTAGCGACCAACTCTTCGTTACTGATGCTGTAAGGCGGGGTGTATAATCCTGTGGCAGTGATACAAATACTCATATTAGGATTCCTTTTCTAAACGTAAAACGGCAAGGTAATCATCTAGCTGTCGTCATCAATAACGATGCTGCGGTGCATCCCATCGGGGATGGTATTGAACAGATAGATGATTAAAAATAGGGGTGTGGCTTATTATGCCTTGAAAATAGCGATAATGCGATAACTATGTTACAAATTATTTCATAGCCTTAAAAGTACAGAAAGCAAAGGCGAGGGTTTTTTGCGAGCATATACTACCCATACTGCTGTTCCCCTACTACTTTCTCAGTCAATCGGTGCTGCGATAAATCACTACTTGGTTAAACTGCTTCGCTTCATCCATATCGGGCAAAGTGGTTGTGTTATCCAACGTCGTTACCCTGTGGTAGCGCGGGTGAGCAAAATTTTTGACGCGGCTATCAGCGACCCAAACCTCATGCGCGTATTGTAAGAACACATCTAATAACGGCAGGTTGGCTTTGTCATACAGCACATCCGCGACCAACAGCACGTCGACTTTATCCATGCCCAATTGCTGTTTTAACTCAAATAAATTATCTAGCAGCTCAGCCGTTATCCCATTTAATTGCGCATTGGCTTGGCAGCTAGTTAGGCTCACGCTATCAATATCACAGCAAATGACTCGTTTGGCACCGGCCTTTTTTGCGGCAATACCGACAATTCCCGACCCTGCGCCAAAATCCATCACCACTTTATTGCGCACCATCTGTGGCTGCTGCAAAATATACTGCGCCAACACTTGCCCTGACGCCCATGCAAACACCCAATATGGACAATTCTTCCACAGATTTTCTATCACCGCTGGCGTCAAATCTTCATGACAAAAATCTGGATCAATGAGCCATAAATAAAAAGGTTGATTCGGCTTAGATAATAGCGGCACATATGTCTTGGCAAGATTAGCGCTAGGCAACACTTGCTGCAATGCGGTAATCAGTTGATGAAAAACGGTTGATGAGTCAGAAGCATTTGATGGCATTGAATTTTTATAGGGGGAAGTTTTATAAGCGGAAGTTTCAGCATCAGTCACGTAGAGATTTCCAGTCATGGTAAAAAAATGTACAAAAAAAGGAAGCTTTAAACACTTCCTTTTTTAATTAAAACCCATTATTTTGCTGCTGCTTTTTCTGCCGCCTCTACCGTTTGACGGATGAGTGTATTGATGGTCATCGGACCTACGCCACCTGGCACTGGGGTATAACTTGAGGCAATAGCTTCGATACCTGTCAGCTCAATATCACCCACACCACCGCTCGTGCCATCCGCATGGGTACGCGGATGAAACCCTGCATCCACCACCACGGCGCCCGATTTAATCCAATCTTTTTTGATAAGTTCTGGTTTACCCACAGCACCCACCACGATATCCGCTTGTTTGACCAATTCTGCCAAGTTCTGGGTACGTGAGTGGCAAATCGTCACGGTACAGTTAGCGTTTAATAGCATCATCGCCATCGGTTTACCCAAAATCGCGCTACGACCTACGACCACCGCATGCTTACCGGCAAGCTCAACGCCGTTTTTTTCTAATAAATACATAATGCCTTGCGGGGTGCAAGAACCATACGCAGGCTCGCCCATCGCCATATTGCCAAAGCCTAAACAAGTCACGCCATCCACATCTTTTGCCAGTGCAATGGCATCAAAACAGGCACGCTCATCAATTTGGCTGGGCACAGGGTGTTGTAGCAAAATCCCATGCACGTCTGGATTGTTGTTAAGCTCGGCAATTTTTGCCAATAGCTGCTCGGTGGTGGTGGCTTGTGGCATGGCAACTTTTAACGAATCCATACCCACACGTTGACAGGCATTGCCTTTCATTTTGACATAAGTTGCAGAGGCAGGATCATCACCCACCAAAATTGTTGCCAAAATCGGCGTGCGTCCAGAGTCTTGTTTTAACTTGGCAACCCGCTCGGCAAGTTCAGCTTCCATTTGTTTGGCATACGCTTTGCCATCTAACACTGTCGCAGTCATGGTGGTTCCTCAATCAATAACGAATCGGTCAACAAAAAGTCGGTTAACAAAAAATTTGCGTTATTTTAACCGATTTTACGGCGTGATAACATCCATTGAAAATGTTTAACCGCTAGATTATCGCTCAAATACCCTTCACCATCCTTCATCACATCGCTCAAATGGCTAAAAAAGTCCTTGCACTTTTAAAAATTTTTGCTATCATAGCAAACCTAAATGAAATGGCTGGGTAGCACAGTGGCCATGCATCGGATTGCAAATCCGCGGACGCCGGTTCGATTCCGGCCTCAGCCTCCATTTTCATTTTGCGTTGCCATTATTTTGTTATTATGGGTGTTTTGTTATTATGAGTCAGCGATAAACGCGAAAAAATATCGTAAAAAATTGCTTGCAAAGTTAACAAAACTGATTATAATAGCACCCACTTCTGACACAGACACCACACGACGCCAAGCGTCAGTGCTGTGACTACCCTGCCCGGGTGGTGAAATTGGTAGACACAAGGGATTTAAAATCCCTCGCTCTTACGAGCGTGCCGGTTCAAGTCCGGCCCCGGGCACCATTGATTAAGCCTAAACTTTTACGTTTAGGCTTTTTTGTTGCCGGTTATTTTTGAATTTTACCTGTTGCTTCTCAAATTTTACTTATTGTCTTTCAAATAATGGGTAGCCGCCTAAGTTAACGGCACCACTCTCATCACTTCTTCAAACGTGGTAATACCTTCGGCAATCTTTTTTGCCCCTGCCAGTCTTAACGGCTGCAACCCATCTTGATAGGCTTTTTGCGCGATTTGCGACAAGTCAGCGCCTTCGCTAATCAATTTTTTAAGCGCATTACTGAGCACCATGATTTCATACAACCCTACTCGCCCAAGATACCCGGTATTACGGCAATGTTCACAGCCAACGGCATGATTGATGCTATCGGGGGCTACGGCTTTCCAAGGACTGACTAACGCCTGCCAAGTCTGCTGCTCAATGTCATTCATGGGCTTATTCGATTTGCAATGTGGGCAAAGGGTACGCACCAAACGCTGTGCCATGATGCCCAAGATGGTCGCTGAGGTTAAAAACGGCGCCACGCCCAAATCATGCAGCCTTGTTAACGAACTGGGTGCATCATTGGTATGTAAGGTCGATAACACCAAGTGCCCAGTCAGCGAGGCTTGTACCGCCATTTCTGCGGTTTCGGTATCGCGAATCTCGCCAATCATGATGATATCAGGGTCTTGACGCATCAACGAGCGAATACCGTCAGCAAAGGTCAAATCAATGTTGTTTTGAATTTGCATTTGGTTAAACGACGGCTCTACCATCTCAATCGGGTCTTCGATGGTACAGACATTGACTTCTTCTGTCGCCAGTTTTTTGAGGGTACTGTACAGCGTCGTGGTTTTACCCGAGCCTGTCGGACCTGTGACCAAAATAATGCCATTGGCTTTACCGGTCATGTCATCCCATTTTTGCAAATCCCGTCCTGTCAGCCCCAACTGCTCAAAAGAGCGCACCAGTACTTCTGGGTCAAATACCCGCATCACCAATTTTTCCCCAAACGCAGTGGGGAGTGTTGATAACCGCAGCTCGGTTTCTTGACCTTTGGGAGTACGGGTTTTGAGCCGTCCGTCTTGAGGTTTACGTTTTTCAGCGACATTGAGTCTTGCTAAAATTTTTATCCGAGCCACCACCGCGGTCATAATCCCAGTCGGCATTTGATAAACGGTATGCAAAATCCCATCGATACGAAAACGCACGTTGCTTTTATCTCGGCGCGGCTCTAAGTGAATGTCACTGGCACGTTGGTCGAAGGCATACTGTAATAACCAATCGACAATTTTGACGATGTGTTGGTCATTGGCATCGGGGTTTTCAATATTGGCGGCATTGCCCAGTTGTAATAACGCTTCGACATTGGTGATATCGGCATCCGCGCGTTTTTGCTGATGGTTTGCCCCCGCAATGGCTTTGGTGACTTGATAAAATTCTTGGCGATAGCGGTTGATTTGCTCGGGACTGATTAATACGGTTTTGATTTTTTTGGGCGACACGATATGCGCAATATTGAGCTGCCAATCTTGATAAAATGGCTGGTCAGTACCGATTTCCACCGTATCTTGGGTGACGGCGACTGGCAAAATGTGCTGCGAGCGCGCATATTCAAATGACATAATCGATGTCACTGAGGGCACATCGGTTTTCAGCGGGTCAATACGTACATAATCAACGCCGGCTTTTTGTGCCAACCAGCGATTGAGCTGTTCAAGACTGAGCGCCATGTGCGTAGTCTTATCGACTAGATGAAAGCCTGCAATCACTTGCAGGGGATGCAAGGTTTTGCGGTTATGGGTCATCACCAAATTATAATCACGTTGGTCAATGATGCCATCTTTTAGCAGTTCATCAAGACACCAACGGGTATCAATTATCATTGAAAAAGCATTGGAGAGCATAGGGTTTCCAAAACGATTGCGCCCATAGAATAGCAATTAGGGGCAATCGGGTTAAAGGATTAAAATTATCATAAAATTGAGTGAAATAAATCACCACGCTACCCATCGTTATGGCTTGGCAACTTATACTGACAATATAGTATCAACAATATGGGCAAGAATATAAGGGCGACTACTGGTATAGTCCTTTGCCATCAAATCGGTGCAACCGCAAAAAATACAGCCCAGATAAAATCGTCATGATACCCAAAATGATGAAACTGTATGAAAATGCGGTTTGCGTCTGCGCTAGCGAGGCGCGAGCGGGCGTCAGTAAATGTAGCAGCATCGCCCCAAAGCCAATCCCAAAACTAATCGCCAACTGTTGGTTGACGGACAATAAACTATTGCCACTGCTGGTTTGACTTGGGCGAAGCCGTGCGATACTGATGGTGTTCATCGTGCTAAATTGTAGCGAATTACACGCCCCCATAAAAGTCAAAAATGGCACACTTAGCCAAATCGGCGTGGTTTGATTGAGCTGTGATAGCAACATGATATTAACGCCAATCAACAAGGTATTGCCCGCCAATGTTTTACGATAGCCAAATCGCTTCACAATACGCGTGACCAGCGGCTTAGTCAACAGTGCGCCCACCGCAATCGGTGCCAACATCCAACCCGCTTGTGACGGCGAATAGCCCTGCACCACTTGCAGCAGTAGCGGCAGTAGAAAAGGAATCGCACTCATCCCCAAACGGGTCAGCAAATTGCCCACGATGCCCACGCGAAAGGTACGCACTTGAAACAAATCCAAGCCAAATAGTGGTTTTTGCCCATTACGCGATTCTGAGTATTTGGCATGATAATAATAGCCAATGAGCAGCATAATTGCCAATAAAGCAACCATCACGGGAAAAACCGCTGAAGCTAGATTATCGGCATGAATGTTATTGGCAAACTCGAGCGCAAAGGTAAAGCTTGCCATCGCGCCACCAAACAGTAAAAACCCAAGCAAATCCATACTGGGATTGCGCTGTAGATAGTTAGGCATCAGTTTCCACCCTGCCCACATCCCCAATGCCCCCATGGGAATATTAATCAAAAAAATCCAATGCCAGCTTGCAAGCTCCACCAAGTACCCCCCAACCAAAGGTCCAATCACGGGTGCAATCATCGCAGGCATCACCGCATAATTCATCACCGACAGCATACGTTCTCGCGGATAGCTTTTAATCAGCGTTAACTTGCCCACAGGCATGAGCATCGCACCGCCCAATCCTTGCACCACGCGAGAAAAAATTAGGCTATTGAGCGTTGGTGACATCGCGCACATCATCGAGCCTGCGGTAAACACGCCAATCGCCACCATAAAGGTGGTTTTAGTGCCATACTTATCAGCAATAAAACCACTAATCGGGGTAAAAATTGCCAAAGTGAGCGCATAGCTAATCACTGTCCACTGCATTGATAACGCAGGCTGATTCAAATCATGCGCCATCGCAGGCAAAGCGGTATTGAGCACCGTTGAGTCTAAGATTTGCATAAACAAGGCGATTGCCACCACGATTGGCAAATATTTGGTTTGCGCGGGGGTTAAGGCTACTATAGCAAATACGTCATGCTGTGGCTTTTTGTCTTCGGTAATGATGGAATTTGGCATGGTTAACTTTTAACAATGGCTCAAGGGGCTGTAGTTAAGTGTATGTAATCAAGTCGCTGTATAAGTGCTTGTAATAAAATCACTATGGTAGAATGACTAGGGTAAATTGGCTATAACCAAGCAAACTTATATAACAATGTGGTTCACGATAATTGTTAACTTTCTAATGTTTTGACAGCAAAACCGCTAGCTTTCACTGCTGTGCGCAATTAGGGCAGTCACATAGTGATTTTGTGGTTGGGTGAAGATATTGTCTGTCGTATCATACGCTTGTGTTTCGCCATTTTTCAATACCAGTATCGTTTGACACAATGCCTTAACCACCTGCAAATCATGGCTGATAAAAATATAGCTTAAACCAAATTTTGCTTGAATATCTCGCAATAACTTCACCATTGCCACTTGGGTGCTGCTATCAAGCGCCGATGTGGGCTCATCGAGTAACAAAATTTTGGGCTTCATCACCAATGCCCGCGCGAGTGCCACCCGCTGACGCTGACCGCCTGAAAGCTCATGGGGATAACGACTGACAAAATCTCGTGGCAACCGCACCGTGTCTAAGGCTGCTAATACCGCTTTTTCACGCTCCGTTTTTGCCATACCTTGGATGCTTAGCCCTTCTTCAATTATCTCAAACACACCAAACCGTGGATTGATACTGGCATACGGGTCTTGAAATACCATTTGAATATCCGAGCGATACGGCAAAAAGGCTTTATTCGACAACGCTAAAACGTCCGTCATGTGAGCCTGCGCTGACAGCAAAATCTGACCTTGCACTTTGGCAGCATTCGCCAATAATTTGATGAGTGCCAAAGCCGTGGTAGTTTTGCCAGAACCCGACTCGCCCACTATACCCAAGGATTGCCCCTGCGCAAGGGTCAAATTTAACCCTTTGACCGCCTCAAACCATTGGGTGGTTTGACCCAATATATTGTTTTTTTGGGGGAAAGCAATGGTTAACTGTTTAACTTCCAAAACACTGGGTGAATTGTCAATGATGGGCAAACTTTGTCCAAAATCTTGATAAATCAATGAGCGAGTATAACTGTGCTGCGGCTGGTCAAAAATTGCTTGGGTCGCCCCCTGCTCCATAACCTTGCCTTTCTGCATGACGATGAGGTTGTCGCTGTAGCGTTTGACAAGGTTTAAATCATGGCTAATCAAAATCATCGCCATGCCCCGCTCGTTTTTTAGCCCATGCAGTAAACCCAAAATCTCATGGCGTAAAGTCACATCTAGGGCGGTGGTTGGCTCGTCTGCGATAATAATGTCAGGGTCTTGCGCGAGTGCCATCGCTATCATGATACGCTGTCGTTGTCCCCCCGAGAGCTCGTGCGGATAGCGGGCAAGTTTGCTTTCAGGGTCGGCAATATTGACTTGGGAAAGCAGCGCTAGGGTACGCTGTCGCCAGTGTTTTTTTGCCACACCAGCCAGACTTAACGATTCGGCGATTTGTTTGCCCACCGTGTGCAAGGGGTTTAAGGCGGTCATCGGCTCTTGAAAAATCATGCCGATGCGTTTGCCACGGATTTGGCGGAAGATATTTTCGTTTTGTTTGGTCTGATTTTTATTGCTTAGGCTATTTTCAATGGGTAAGTTGATAATTTTGTCACTTTGGCTATCTGTTAAACTGGCTTGTCCTGTGATACTGAGGCTAGTTGGCAGCAGTCCGAGTAAAGCGAGGTTTGATATGGATTTACCAGAGCCAGACTCGCCGACGATGGCGAGGGTTTCGCCTGTGTGGAGGGTGTAAGATAGGTTATCAACCAGCGTTTGGGTTGCAGATTTGATGGTTAGGTTTTCGACTTTGAGTAACTCGCTCATTTATCATTTCCTTGAATGGTCGAACTTTTATCCGTATGCACGAGCGTCCCCGCCACAAAACATGAACTCATATTATTGCCCTTTTGATTAAATTATGATTGCCGTGGGTCAAATGCATCTCGCAGCGCTTCCCCAATAAAAATCAGCAGCGACAACACAATCGTCAAACTAAAAAACCCTGCCAAAGCCAGCCACGGTGAATCCAAATTATCTTTTCCCTGTGAGATTAGCTCGCCCAAAGACGGTGACCCTGCGGGCAAGCCATAGCCCAAATAATCAAGCGTGGTGAGTGCCGTGATATTCGCGGTCAAAATAAACGGCAACTGCGACAGACTCGACGACATCGCATTGGGCAAAATATGGCGAAACATAATCTTGGCATCTGACACCCCCATCGCCTTTGCCGAGCGTACATAATCAAAATTTCTCGCTCGCAAAAACTCGGCACGCACCAGACCAACGAGCCCCATCCAGCCAAACAGCAGCATCAAGCCAAACAACACAAACACGCTTGGGCTAAATAGACTGACCAAAATAATAATCATAAATAGCTGTGGTAGACCACCCCACACTTCCATCAACCGCTGACCCACCAAATCCGTCCAGCCGCCAAAATACCCTTGCACCGCCCCCACCGCAATGCCAATGATTGACCCTGCCACCGTCAACGCCAACCCAAATAATAGCGATACACGCAAGCCATACAATACCCTTGCCAGCACATCTCGACCTTGGTCGTCCGTGCCGAGCCAGTTCTCGCTATTTGGCGGCGCAGGAAACGGCACATCACGACTCACACTTGGCGTTTGGTCGGCAAACGGTATCACAGGCTCAATCATATAGCCATGTTGGTTGATTAGGTCTTTGACCACAGGGTCTTGGTAGTTGGTTTCGGTTTCGAATACACCGCCAAAGGTGGTTTCGGGGTAAGACTTGACGATGGGAAAATACCAGTGATTTTGGTAATTGACCAGTATCGGCTTGTCATTGGCGATAAAGTTTGCCCCCATACAGGCAAGGAAAATCAGGCTAAACATGATGAGCGAAAAAAATCCCAACCGGTTACGCCGAAAGCGGTGAATGCGCGCTTGCCAAACAGGATGTTTTATCAGCATTAGCGACCCTCAAAATCAATACGGGGATCAATGAGATGATAAGTCACATCACTTATCAACTGCAAAATCAGCCCCATCAAGGTAAAAATAAACAGCGTGCCAAAAATTACCGGATAATCGCGTTGCCCAATCGCTTCAAACCCCAGTCGTCCCAAACCATCCAAATTAAAAATTACTTCAATCAAAAAATTACCCGTAAAAAATATTCCTACAATCGCCGACGGCAAGCCTGCAATAATAATCATCATCGCATTGCGAAATACATGACCGTATAGCACTTTTTTTTCGCTTAATCCTTTACTGCGAGCAGTCAGCACATATTGTTTGTTCAATTCTTCCATAAAACTAAACTTGGTCAAATATGCGAGTCCCGCAAACCCGCCAATCGTGCTTGCCGTGATGGGTAATGTCAAATGCCAAAAATAATCTTTGATTTTGCCAAACGTGGACAGTTTATCAAAATTCTCACTCACCAAGCCTTGTAGCGGAAAAATTTGCCAATAACTCCCCCCTGCCAACATCACCAGTAACACCACCGCAAGCACAAACACAGGCACGGCATAACTCACCGCAAGCAGCAATGCGGTGGTTTTATCCATCAGTGAATTATGGCGTCTGGCTTTGGCAATCCCTAGCGGCACAGCGATTAAATAAATCAGTAGCGTACTCCAAAGTCCTAGCGAAATCGACACGGGCATTTTATCCAAAATCAGCTGTGACACAGGTTTGCCTTTAAAAAACGAGGTACCAAAATCGCCCTTGGCATAGCTTGTCAGCATGAGCCAAAATCGCTCAGGCGCGGATTTATCAAAGCCGTATTGTTTTTTGATAGCCTCGACCATGTCTGGCGATAAACCGCGACTGCCTTGATAAGTGGTGGTTGACAGTTGGGTTTGGGTTGAGCTGTGTTTTTGTTCTGCTTCAATTTGCGATATTTTTTGCTCGACAGGACCGCCCGGCGCCGATTGGACAATGGCAAAATTGGTGAGCAGAATCAAAAACAAGGTGGGGACGATTAGCAATAGCCGTTTAAGAATATATTTGCCCATGATTATCCCTCATTATTAGCCTTAAAAGTTATTCTTTAGTTGGCGTAAGGCTTTAAATATCTCAAACGGGCTGTCATCCTCAATTCCTGTCTGCGCTTGTACGGTTTTTATCATCTCATCACTGGGTGCAATCACTGCACGCATAAACGGATTGATGGCTTTTTCATCGGCTAACGAGGTTGGCAAGGTTGGCTTATTTTGTTGGCGTAACTCACTGTCATGCGCTATTGCCTGTGCAATGGCTGGATTATTGGGCTCGATAAACTGGGCGAAGTTAAGATTTGATAAGGTATACTCATGGGCAGGATAAAATAGCGTTTCATCGTCATGTAACTGCGCAAAACGGTCAAAGCTTTCAAACAACGTCTCAATCGTGCCGGTGAAAACACGGCCACAACCTGCGCGAAATAGCGTATCTCCACAAAAAATATGCAGACGGTTATCAAGCGTCACTAAGTACGCTAAGTGATTTTCGGTATGCCCTGCCACCTGCCACACCTGTACAGGACTGCCCCAAGCGGTTAATTCGCGCCCTTCAGCGACGGGGATTAAATGCGTGGCATTGACTAATGGGTGAATATTTGCATGCGCAAAAATCTGTGCGTTTGGAAACGCATTTGCCAATGCTGTTACGCCGCCGATGTGGTCGCTGTGATGATGGGTTACCCATATTTGGGTGATGGTTAGATTTTCACGGTTTACAAACTCTAAAACAGGCTTGTCATCACCTGCATCAACAATAATCACTTCTTGTGTTTCATCATTGATAATCGCCCAAATGTAGTTGTCCGTGAAAGCTGGGATTGGGTGGATTTTTAGCATTGTTTTATTCCTTATTATTTTCCTAACTTATTATTTTCCTAAGTACTGCATGACTTGTGCTTGTTTGTCTTTGTTCGCCCACCAATAATCGATGCCGATGGCATTGCTTGGCAGCGGCCCATGCTCATAAAATTTCCAATACGCCACATTGTCAGTATGCTTGCCATAAGTCGGCACGACATAATAGCCCGCCCGTAGCAGACGGTCTAATACCTTGCTGTATAGCACAATATCGTCACGATTCTTGGACACTATGAGTTTGGCAATCACCGCATCAATGGCTTTGTTTTTGATACCCGCCGAGTTTTGGTTGCCTTTTTCGTCTGCGGCTTGTGAGCCCCACATATAGGTTTGCTCGGCGCCAGGTGACAAACTTTGGGCAAACATATCGATAATCATGTCGTAGTCGTATCTGCGAGTACGCTCTAGGTACTGGGGGACATCGGCTTGGCGAAAGCTGGCATCAAACCCGAGTCGTTGTAAATTACGTAAAAAAGGTAGCACAATGCGCGCATTCTTGTCATCGGTGGATAAAAATTCCAGTTTGGCGGGCTGACCATTAGGCTGATACAGCTTCATATTTTGGTATTTAAAACCCGCTTGTAGCAGCAATTCACGCGCTTTTAATAAATTGTCTCGATTAAATCCATCGCCCGTTGATTTGGGGGCTTGCCAATCGCTTAAAACAGCCTGTCTTTGAATGGGCTCAAGGTCAGATAATAGCGGATTGATAACCGCCAGCTCTTGGGGCGTTGGCGTGCCGGTGGCGGCAAGCGCTGACCCATGAAAAAAGCTTTGCAAGCGCTCATATTGTCCATAAAACATGGTTTTATTGAGCCATTCAAAATCATACGCCAGTGTCATCGCTTGGCGCACCCGAATATCTTGAAAAATCGGTCGGCGCAAATTCATCACAATCGCTTGCATCGGTACGGGGTTGTTATTGGCGATTTGCGCTTTTATGATCATGCCTGCTTTGACGGCAGGAAAGTTATAACCCGTTGCCCATGTCCGCGCTTTGTTTTCGGCACGGAAAAAATATTCGCCGGATTTAAAGCCTTCAAATGCCACTTCGGGGTTTTGATAATACACATATTTAATTTGGTCAAAATTATACCGACCGACATTTACCACCACGCCTGCGTCAGGTTTGGCGCCCCAATAATTGGGGTCACGCACATAGGTAATGGCGCGTCCTGCATCGATTGTGCCGACTTTATACGCGCCACTGCCCATCAGTGGCGTCAGTCCGACTTTATCAAAATAGCCATCAATCGATTTTTTTGACCAAATCGGCATTTGCGCGACAGTCAGTTTGATTTCTTGATTGTCTTTAGATTTAAAAATAAATTTGACGGTTTGTCGATCTATCACTTGGGTTTCTTTGACATCCGATAAGTAGCTGCGCATACTCATTACGCCTTTTGTGAGCAGGGCATCCATACTGGCTTTGACATCTTGCGCCGTCACAGGCGTGCCATCCCAAAAATAGGCTTTGGGGTTGATGTGATAGATAACCCAGCTTGGGTCATCTGGGTCGTAAGTGACTTTATCCGCCAGTAGTGGGTACTGCACAAAGGCTTCAGACAGCGAGCCTGTCATCAAACTTTCAAACAAATAATCGGTGCCGGTCACAGGTGTACCGACATCAATCCATTTATTAATACTGTCAAAGGTGCCGATGGCAGATAGGCTCAACACACCGCCTTTGGGGGCGTTGGGATTGGCATAGGGTAAATGAGAAACATTGGCAAATTGTGCGGTGCTGTTGTGAGCGATAGACGTGCCAGTGATGATAGCGGTATTGGCAGCGGACGCGACCACTAACAAGCCCAGCACCCAGTATTTTTTGCCGACTGTCGGGCTAGTGACTGCCCTCATCCAGTGGGCTGGTTTTATCGCCCTGTTTTCTTTCACTTGCATCCCCATGACCCCTTCAACTATTTTTCAAAAAATCTTGGTATTGCTAACTGTTATCCCTCATATGCCCCACACCCGCTAACTATAAAAAAGACTTAACAAGCATTTTAGCTGTTAAGTCTTAATGTAGCATGATTGTCAAATCTTTTTATACGCTAGTTTGTTCAAACTGCTGCATAAATTTGATTAATTTTTCAACGGTCGCCAAATCAATCGCGTTATAAATACTGGCGCGCATGCCGCCCACTGTACGGTGCCCTTTAAGATTCAAAAATCCTGCTTCGTCGGCTTTAGCCAAGAAGGTTTTATCAAGTTGACTATCTGCCAAGGTGAAGGGTACATTCATGATTGAGCGGTTGTCTTTGTTGACAGGGTTTTGGTAAAAATCGCTTTGGTCGATAAATTCATACAGCTTTTGCGCTTTTAACAAATTTTGTTGATAAATTGCCTCGACACCCCCTTGCTCAAGCAACCATTCAAACACCAAACCTGCCAAATGCCAAGAAAAAGTTGCTGGCGTATTGACCATCGAATCATTGTCGGCTTGGTTTTTATAGTCCAAGATACTTGGGCAAACCAAGTTGGCATGACCGATCAAATCATCACGGACAATCACAAGTGTCAAACCTGCAGGACCGATATTTTTTTGCGCACCTGCATAAATCAGTCCAAATTTTGATACATCTATTGGGCTAGATAGGATGCAAGACGACATATCCGCCACGATGGGCACATTCACCGCTGGCACATCAAACATCGCCAAGCCATTAATGGTCTCGTTGGGGCAATAATGAAAATAATCGGCGTTGTCATTAAGTTGCCAGCTATCACGTGGGGGCACAGTGGTATAGTTGCTGTCTTTGGCAGAAGCGACGACATTGATTTTGCCTAGCCCTGCTTGCTCATAGCGTTTGGCTTCGCTGATGGCTTTTTTAGACCAAATGCCGGTGTCTAAATAATCAGCCTCCCCTTTGAGTAAATTCAATGGAATGGCTGAAAACTGCAGGCTTGCGCCACCTTGCAAAAATAGCACTTTATAATTGTCAGGAATATTCATCAGCTTGCGCAAATCCTGCTCGGCTTTTGAGGCAATGCCCACAAATTCACTGCTACGGTGGCTCATCTCCATCACCGACATGCCTGAGCCATGCCAATTTAACAATTCGGCTTGCGCTTTTTGCAGCACCGCAGTCGGCATAGACGCTGGGCCTGCACAAAAGTTAGCAACACGTTGATCAAAGCTGACACTCATAGCACGTTCCTTTTTATCATGTGAAATGTTATCGTGTGAAATGTTATCGTATGAAATGAAATAAAAAATACTTTACCACAATATGGCTAGTCGATGAATCATAAAGATGAATCATGAATCATCAATCGGCAGCTTTTAAGCTTAACTTGATAGCAACTGCCAAAGTTGGCGTTTTAGGCGATAATCATCGAGCATATCTACTAGATAAGGCAGACGCTGTATCGGTTGTTCATCTAGACAGTCAGGCAATGGCGTCAATGCCCCCACTTCGGGATTGCCTTGATTGATACGGTATAAAAATCCTGAAAACCCTGCGACTGCCATCGGGTAGCTGCTCATTAATTGCACCGTGGCTTTGGGTAAATGCTGGCTATCGGTGAGCAAGGGAAACTTGAAAAAATGCAATGAAGCTTTGAACCCACTGATGATTTGTTGCCATAACTGGTGTTGGCGGCTGTCCGTCTGCAAAAAATGACTGTCAACCACCAGTGTCCACTCACCCACCACTATTGCCTGCACATCAAAACTGGCAGTGAGCAATTCATCATTGAGCTGTTCATTATTGAACAGCTCATCACTGTGCCCGCCATCACTATACCTATCACTATTTGGCGCAGGGTCGCTTTTTAAAGGTGAATGATGGGGTAAAAGTAAATCATGGGTTTGAAAATCTGCCAGACTCGCTGGGGGTAATTCTGCTACGCCCCCAACGGCATCATCCGCAATAACAGGATGATTGAAGTCTGGCGTTGTAGCAATGGGCGAAAAATTGCTAGTTAACCCAGTTTGAGTGGGTTGTAACTGCTGTGGCATGGCAGCAAGCGTCTCAACCGCTTGATAGGAAGAAACAACCTCAAAATCTTCTAGATTAGCAAACGTTTTGACAGGGCAATCTTGGCGCACCCAACGCGTAACACCCATCTGCGCCAGTATTTCGCTTTGCCAGGCATGGTACTGCTGCTCATCAAGGGTAAGGTCAGGTACAGTCATACCAATGTTAACTCAAGTTGAATGGGGCAACGCATTATAGCAACCTTATGGCAACCAAATACCCCTATTAAAAAATTATACAATCGGGGTGAGCGGCACAGTGACATCTGCATTTTGCCCACGATGACGCAGATAATGGTCTAACAGCACAATGGCAAGCATAGCTTCTGCAATCGGCGTAGCGCGCACGCCGACACAAGGGTCATGCCGCCCTTTGGTTAGCATCTCTACTGCATTGCCGTGAATATCAATGCTTTGACCCGGCGTGGTGATACTGGCAGTAGGTTTTAGCGCAATACTCACTACAATCGTCTGACCCGATGAAATCCCCCCTAAAATTCCCCCGGCATGGTTGGCATTAAAGCCGTCCAAGGTTAACTCGTCGCGAGATTCATGCCCAAACTGTCCCGCCACTGCCATGCCATCGCCAATTTCAACGCCTTTGACCGCATTGATGCTCATCATCGCATGCGCAATATCCGCATCCAGCCTGTCAAACACAGGCTCACCCAATCCCACAGGCACACCCGATGCCAATATGGTAAGCTTTGCGCCACAGCTTGTCCCTTGCTCACGGCATTGGGTAATCAGCTGCTCAAACTTTGGCAAGGCATCTATATCCGCACAAAAAAATGGGTTGCTGTTGACAAATTCCCAATCAATCGTATCTTCAGGTATCTGTTTGGCAACCACATCACCAATTTGGGTGACATAACCGCGGACTTCTACCCCCAGCCGTTGTTTCAAATATTTCTTGGCAATCGCGCCCGCTGCTACTCGCATTGCCGTTTCGCGCGCTGATGAGCGACCACCGCCACGATAATCGCGAAACCCATATTTCATGCTATAAGTATAATCGGCATGGTTGGGACGAAAGGTGTCTTTAATATCGCTATAATCTTTGGATTTTTGGTTGGTATTGCGAATCAAAAGCCCAATAGAAGTGCCTGTCGTCTTACCCTCAAACACGCCAGAGATAATTTCAACTGCATCGTCTTCACGGCGCTGGGTCGCAAATTTTGACGTGCCCGGCTTACGACGATCCAAGTCAATTTGCAGATCTGCTTCGGTTAAAGGCAACCCTGGTGGCACACCGTCAACGATTGCCATAAGTCCTGCGCCATGTGATTCGCCACAGGTGGTGACGGTAAAAACTTGCCCGATGGTATTGCCTGCCATTTACGCTCCGCTTACTATTTCATGAATGCTTACAAATAAAATAATAGGTTTTTTGCACCCTGTTCATATATTGTTTTTTTAGCCATTATCTAACTTATTAAATCAACAAGCCCAATCAACAAGTTAAAGATAGCAACCCCAAACAACCGCTTACTAAGAAACACTTACATACTGCTCAAAATATGCCCGATTTTCCATCAATTCATCATAATCCATGGCAAAAATCCCATGCCCGCCATGCGCAAAGGTTAACCAATCAAACTGAATTTCAGGATACGCTTGGCGCAGTGCCCATTCACTATCCCCCACCTCGCACACTAGCAGGCCGTCACGAGTTAGATAATCTGGGGCGTTGTATAAAATATGATGCACCAAATCCAAGCCATCTTGTCCCGCTGCCAACGCGTGGTCTGGCTCATGCAAGAACTCGGGTGGTAAATCTGCCATCGTCGCGGCATCGACATACGGCGGGTTGGTCACAATCAAATCGTATTGATTTTCCGCAGGCACTTTTTCAAATAAGTTTGACTCAATCAAATTGACCTGATGGTTCATGTGGTGATGTTCCACATTGATCGCTGCCACTTCTAGCGCGTTCTTGTCGATATCACTGGCATCGACCATTGCATCAGGGAAACGGCTTGCCAAGGCAATGGCAATACAGCCTGATCCTGTACACAAATCGAGCATACGCTCTGGTTGTGCTAACTGCTTATCATACAAGCCGTGGTCATGAAATTTTTTGTCATTAGTAGGACCACTGATTTTTTCAACCAAATCATTCGGCTCAAAATACGGATAAAATTGCTGGCGAATCAGCTCAGCAATCGGCGAGCGTGGAATCAATACCCGCTCATCCACATAAAATGGCAAATCGCAAAAATAAGATAAATTAATTAAATAACTCAAAGGTTTACGTTCTACGATACGGCGCTGCAGCAATGTCAATACTTCTGATTTTTCGCTATTGGTCAGGCGACAATCTAAAATTTGCTCATCGGCAGACCAATCAAGCGACAAGGTTTGTAGCACAATGGCAGAAGCTTCAGCAAACTCATCTGTGGTACCTTGCGCGACTACTACATCGTGCTCCCGTAATTTACTGACCCCAAAACGGATAAAATCGCGAATCGTTTTTAGGGTTTGGTGGGCTTCAGCAAACTCTTGCTGCATGGTATCAAAGATGTCATCTGATTCGCTTTCTTCATCCATATCAAGTGCTTGCAAATCGATTTGCAAATCATCAAAATTTTGTGAATCTTGATTTTGGTCAAAAGATGGCGTGTGAGAAACATTGGCTGATGCAAATGGCGATGATGACATAGTGGTTAACCTAAAAAATTTTGAATTAAAATTATAATATACTTTGATTTTTTTACAAATTATTTAACGAGCTAAAGTTATTTAATAACCTAAAGCTTCGCAGATTTGTACAATCCAATTTTTCATTATCAAGCTGTTCAATAAACATGGTAAAAATAACTGTTGCGCGCAGGACTAAAATATTTTAAACACTTTTTTAGCTTAACCTTGCTATAAAAATACCGCTTGGTTAAAAAATTTTACCATTGTCTATCGTGCGATTTGTTAATGTTAGACTTAAAGCATGTAAATTCGCCTATGGGACAATTTATTCATACACCAAGTTAACGGCGTAAAAATTAAATGCGCAGCGAGGTTTCATGGCGCAAGGTTGTTAAACGCTTTGGCAAACGCTACTTAAACAGCCGTGCTGCCGACTAATGAGCCATTGCCCGAAAAGTTGTTTTTTATAGTATAATTGCTGCCAATTTATGCTTTTATTGTACGTTAATTATATTGTCCCTTATTTTTATTTGTTATTGCCCATTATTGAGTCAATCTATGAAAAAATTTGTACTGTCTACCCTAGCTTGTCTGATTGCCAATCAAGCATTTGCAGCCACCAACACGGTCTTAGACACGACCACCGCCAAAACGGCACCCGCCACCAAAGCTGTGACCAAAAAAACGACCGCGACTAAAACTGCCACCACGAAATCGGTGAGCGCCCCTACCGCAGCCGCGACTGCTAAAAAAACCACTACCGATAGTAAAACGGCTAAAAAACCGCAACCCAAAACCGCGACTGCTACTGCTAAAAAACCGCAAACAGCCAAGCCCGCAGCTAGTGTCACACAATCTACCACTACGCCGAAAGTCGCCTCGGCTACTGCGGTGACGGCGGCAACCGATATCCCTTTGACCCCAATCCCAGCCACCACCACGGCATTAGGCATTAAAGAAGACGCCACCCAAACCGGTATCGACAGTGATTATACCTCGGGTGCAGGTGTCGCAGGCGCGAGCTCTGAAGAAGTCAACAATGCTACGACGGCGGCGCCAACTTTTGACCCGACGACGGTAGGTAACAATAAAACAGCAACGACACCTGCCAGTTTTTCTAACCTCAATTTGTCTGACTACGCACAGCTAGTCAATAGTGCCGACTGGAAACCCGGTCAAAATGTTAACTCAGCAACGACCTTAAAACTTCAAGCCTTGCTAGATTGGAATCATGCTTCACCGGGTCCGATTGATGGCGGCTGGGGTATGAATGCCAAAAAAGCGCTCAAAAATTTCCAAGCCATGCACGGACTACCCCAAGATGGTCGTATGAGCGCAGAAGTTTGGCAACGCTTAAACGAAAAAATCCCTGCCAATCAGCCTGTGTTGGTCGGTTATACCTTGACGCAAGAAGACCTTAAAGGTCCGTATCAGCCAACACCGAGTGGTAGTGAAGCCAAATCTAAAATGAAAGGTCTATACTATCAAGACGTCCAAGAAATGTTGGCTGAACGTTTCCACATGGATATTCGCTATCTTAAAAAGCTTAATAGCGATAAAAAATTCACCGTGGGTGAAACCATCACCGTCTTTAACCCAGGCGCGCCGCTCAATGAGAAAATCACTCATTTGGTTGCCAAAAAAGCCGACAATATCTTGTACGCTTATAATGGCGATAGATTAATTGCCACTTATCCTACCACGGTCGGTAGTAGTGATACACCATCTCCTACGGGTACCTTTAGTATTGTCAATCGTGTTAAAAACCCTTGGTACCGCGCCAGTAGCGGTGAAGGCAAAGATAAAAAAGTGTTTATGTTGCCGCCAGGACCCAACGGTCCGGTCGGTGTGGTATGGATGGGACTGAGTAAGCCATCATACGGCATTCATGGCTCGCCCGTTCCTGAAGGCATTAGCCGTCAGGCCTCGCACGGCTGTGTTCGCTTAACCAACTGGGATGTGCTCGAAGTGTATGCCAATGTTGATACAGGTACTAAGGTAGATTTACAGTAGCGGTTGAGCCACAGCGTTTAGCAACGTAGTCTAGCGTGAGTGCTATACACTTTTAACCTTATTAGCCATAAAAAAACCGCTTAGCTATTGTTAGTTAAGCGGTTTTAGTGATTTTAGTGATTTATCTAGCGTACTTTGTTATCGCGCAACTGGGGTTACTGGGGTTTTGGCAATATTCAGTGTTTGCATTTTTTTGGCGACAATCCATGCAATTGGAATAGATAGGATTAAACCAACAATCGCTGTGGCTATAATGTGTGGAATTTGGTCAAAACCAGTTATAAGCGCAATGGTCATTAAAACACCGATAGTCACACCAGAAGCGATTGTAAAAATTGCGCTAAATAATTGCCAGTTCATAACAACTCCTTATCATTGCGTAAATAGATGTATTTGTTAGGTATAGTTATAGTCCAATTCCACACTCAAAACAAGGAAAAAAAAGATTAAACAAATGCACAACCTAAAACAATTGGTTATCAATTCCACATTTTTAGTGAGGTTTAATTTGAATGAAATCTATCGAGAAATCAAAAAACCCGTGTTTTTTTCCAACTAATATCACTGAGTCCGAGTAATTTAATTGGCTTTATAAACATTGATGAAAAAAAATCCCACCCAGTTTTTTAAGTTTAATGGCACATTTTTTAGTCACTATTTTTAGTAACTATGACCCAATAACAGGGCTTGGTTAAAAATTTGGGTAAAAAAATTTTCTGTAATCTGCTATGTTAGCGGTGCTTATCAATTGTTTAACACAGTAAAGGACGGGAGTATTTAACATGCATCAACAATTTTCTTTTTTTGCCGCTATTAAGCTATCTACTACACGCCTAGCTACTAAACGCCTAAGCCTAAGAAGTGCCGCTGCAGTGATTGGCTCAGCCCTAGCCTTGGGCGGCTGCGCCTCTACCACTGGTACCGGTGTGATGGATGCTAATAGCACTATCGGCACTGCCAACAATGTTGGCATGGCGATATTTAAAGCCGCGGTGAATCAACAATGCCAGTCTCAATTACAAAATAACCAATACTGGCGCTTGGGCAGTGTATTGATGACTTCCGAGAAGCAAGCAGAGGTAGCGAGCAATGTCTGTAGCTGCGTCAGCGAAAAAGCCCCGCAGTCCGTCACCATTGTCGATTTGACCACAGCAGCAGTTGACCCGACCGCGCGCAATGTCATTGTGGCGCGTGCGGTCTCCAATACCTTGCAGCAATGCGTGGGTGAATTTGTTAAGTAAATATTAACTTGCTACTGAGTGTGCGCTACTATATAATAGCGCACCTTGTTTATACCAATATAGTTAGATGATTCTAACTTAGGTGCATTCAATCTCCTTGCTGTTGACACGGGGTCAACGGCTGTATAATCCGTGAGGAGTCTTTATGAGACATTATGAACTGGTATTATTGGTTCACCCAGACCAAAGCGACCAAGTGGTTGGCATGGTTGAGCGTTATATCAACTTAGTAAAAGAACAAGGTGGTGCTATCCATCGCCTAGAAGATTGGGGTCGTCGTCAATTAGCTTACCCAATCAACAAAGTTCACAAAGCTCACTATGTGTTATTAAACATTGAAGCGGGGCAACAAACGCTTGATGAACTTGAAGAATTATTCCGTTATAACGATGCTATCATCCGTAGCTTAGTTATCCGTCGTGACGAAGCGATTACTGAAGAATCACCATTAGCAAAAAGTGCTGAAGAAAAACGTGCTCGTAAAGCTTCACGCCGTAACGATACAGCTCAAGATGACTATCAATCAAATGATGATGAGTCAGAAGTTGATGCTGAAGACAACAACGACGAATAATTAAGGAGATTAATCATGGCACGTTTTTATCGCCGCCGTAAATTTTGCCGTTTTACTGCTGAAGGCATTACCCATATCGATTATAAAGATATCGAAATCCTAAAACAGTATGTCACTGAAAGTGGCAAAATCGTACCAAGCCGTATCACTGGTACTTCAAACAAATATCAACGCCAATTGGCTGTAGCAATCAAACAAGCACGTTATCTTGCGTTGATTCCTTACACTGACAGCCAAAAATAAACCGAGGAGTGATATATGCAAGTTATTTTATTACAACGTATCGCTAACCTAGGTAAACTAGGCGATACTGTTAATGTAAAAGCAGGTTACGGTCGTAACTTCCTTGTACCTCAAGGTAAAGCATTACCAGCCACTGCTTCTAACATCGAAAAATTTGAAGCACGCCGTGCAGAACTTGAAAAAGTAGAAGCTGATGAATTAGCGGCTGCTAATGCCCGTGCTGAAGCGCTACAAGACGTTAATGTTATCATCCGTGCAAAATCAGGTGATGAAGGCAAACTATTTGGTTCTATCGGTACTCGCGATATCGCCGATGCATTAACCAAATCTGGTTTACCTGTTGACCGTTCAGAAGTTAAATTGCCTGAAGGTGCATTACGTCAAATTGGCGAATATAATGTTGATATCCAATTACATCACGATGTAATGACCAACATTCAAGTCACTATCTTGGCAGAAGATTCAGCTGCTTAATTGATAGTTTACTTTAAAAAAGAGATGGCTTTGCTGTCTCTTTTTTTTATTGTTGGCGGTGTAGAAATTCAACAAAAAAGCCTAAAATTCAAGCTGATTTCATTCAAAAAAATTGCCGATTTTTTATATTTTTCTCATTAGAATTTGGATGGTTTTTTCGGTATATTGACTGTTCTATTTCGATGCGTGTGTTAGACTCACAATTTGCAAGCGATAACTTTTAGCAAACTTTTGCCCTTTCAAACTATTTAAAATAACTTTATCACAGGTCATCATGGCAGACGATAAAACCAAAGAGAACGATCTTAAGAATACTTCGCTGACGCAGCACCAACCGCACAGTATGGACTTAGAAAAGTCCGTCCTAGCGTCGCTGATGAGCCTTGAAGAATCATTTGATCGTATCTCAGATATTATTACCAAATATGATTTTTATGCACAGCGCCATCAATATATTTTTGATGCCATCTCTCATCTTGCCAATGCCAATGAGCCGTATGATGCCACCATGGTGATGGACTGGCTCGATATGCAAAAACTGCTTGAGCCTGCGGGGGGTAGCGATTATCTAGGCGATATCCTATCACAAAGCCCAGCGACGCTGTTTAACCTGACTGCTTATGCGCAGCGGGTCAGAGAATTCTCGACTTTACGCCAGATCATCAAAGCCGGTAGTCATATGCTAGAGCTTGCCTTTGACCCAAAGAATCAAAGTGTCAGTGATATTTTAGATACCGTTGAAAGCGAAATTTTTGCCATCAATGAAACCCATAGCCGCCAGTCAAAACACAAGGGTCCTACCCAACTGAGCGATGTTATTACCAATGTCGTCAACAATATTCAAGAACTTAAAGACCATCCTGAAGGCATGATTGGGCTTAAGACCCCGTTTGAAGAACTCAATAACAAAACCCAAGGATTACAAGCGGGCGATCTTATTATCGTGGCAGCGCGTCCTTCGATGGGTAAAACCACATTTGCGATGAATTTGGCAGAGAGTATTTTATTTCATACCGATTTACCCGTGGTGGTGTTTTCGATGGAAATGCCTGCCGAGTCAATTGTGATGCGTCTATTGTCCTCTTGGGGGGCGATTAACCAAACGCACTTGCGCTCAGGTCAAATGAATGAAGATGAATGGGGTAAACTTTCCAATGCCATCGCCCATCTGCATGCTAAAAAATTGTATATCGATGACAGTACCGCGCTACCGCCATCTGAGGTTCGTTCACGCTGTCGCCGTATCGCCAAAGACAATGATGGCAAACTTGGGATGGTAATGGTCGATTATCTACAATTGATGAAAGTCCCAGGCTTAGGCGACAACCGCGTGGGTGAGATTTCGGAGATTTCACGAAGCTTAAAAGCGCTTGCTCGTGAGATGAATTGCCCGGTGGTCGCTTTATCACAGCTCAATCGAAGTTTGGAGAATCGACCCAACAAACGCCCGATTATGTCAGACTTACGGGAGTCGGGTGCCATTGAGCAGGATGCCGATTTGATTATGTTCATTTATCGTGATGAGGTTTATAATGAAAACAGCGATGCTAAAGGCACAGCTGAAATCATTATCGGTAAACAGCGTAATGGACCTATTGGAACAGTGCGCCTGTCCTTTGAAGGGCAATTTACCCGTTTTGGTAACCTAACCCCTGAATTTTACCAAACTGCTTCCTTTAGCGAACCTGATGAATAAAAATTTTACTGCAACAAGGTCAAGATTGTGCGTCAAACCAGCATCACCATCGATTTAGCAGCGCTTAGCCATAACCTACAACGCGTCAAAGATTATGCCCCGACCGCCAAGGTATTAGCCATGGTCAAAGCCAATGCCTACGGGCATGGCGCCGTCAACTGTTTACCCGCCGTCGCACAAGCTGATGCTTTAGGTGTCGCTTGTTTGCAAGAAGCGATAGAACTACAACAGGCTGGCTGGCAAAAATTAATGGTAGTGATTGAAGGCGCGTTTTCGTTAGCAGAATGGCAATATTGTATAGGGCATCGAATCGAATGTGTGGTGCACCACCAACGCCAATTAGACTGGGCGTTGCAGCAGCCTGCAAAAACCGGCGCAACCGTGTGGCTAAAGCTAAACACCGGCATGAACCGCCTTGGCTTTACAGCGGGTGAAATCAAAGAAATTGCTCAGCAATTAACTAGCTCAGGCTATGAGATTGTTTTGACCACCCATTTTGCCAACGCTGATGTCATCGATCATCCCAATAATCAACAACAATTTGAGTTATTTGATTCAACCCTACAAATGCTACGTGACCAAGTAAACCCTGCGATTAAAGGCTCATTGTGTAATTCAGCAGGGATTGTGAACTGGTCAGACCGCCATTATGATTGGGTGCGCCCAGGCATTATCTTGTATGGGGCAACGCCTGTAAATCATGCCACTGCCAAACAGCTAAATCTGCAACCTGTCATGCATTTTAATGCCAGCATCATGGCAATTCATACGCTAAAAGCGGGTGATAGCGTGGGTTATGGTAGTCGCTGGACTACCCAAGCCGCAGCGCGCATCGGCATTGTTAGTGTGGGTTATGCTGATGGTTATCCAAGGGTGATTAGCGATGACGCGTATGTCGTCGTGGCAGGTCAACAGGCGCCTATCATTGGTCGCGTGGCGATGGATATGTTGATGGTTGATTTGACCTATACTACTGAGGTAAACCTTGACTGCCCTGTTCAGCTTTGGGGTAACGCACCGACCATTGATGAAGTGGGTAGCTGGAATGATACCATTAGCTATGAGCTGCTAAGCGTGGTCACTCGACGCCCAACATGGATTTATCAGTCGTAACTGTTAACTATGTGACGGATTTTAAAGTGACACAAATACGTCAATTTGCTAGACAGTTTGGATAAATCCGCTATACTGATAGTTTACTGTAATGTTTATTGACAAAATTGGGATGTAGGACAGGCAATGAGTACCCGCCATTTTTTGACGTTATTGGATTTTAGCAAAGAAGAATTAATGCAAGTGATTAAACGCGGCAGTGAATTGCGTTTGATGCAGCATGAAGGGGTTATTTATCAGCCTTTTGTCGGTCGTACCTTGGGGATGATTTTTGAAAAATCGAGTACCCGTACCCGTATTTCGTTTGAAACAGGCATGGGACAATTTGGCGGTCATGCCATATTTCTATCGCCCCGCGATACCCAGCTTGGTCGTGGCGAACCGATTGAAGATTCGGCACGTGTCATCTCGCGCATGGTCGATATCGTCATGATTCGCACCTTTGAACACAGTATTGTTGAAAAATTCGCCCAGTATTCACAAGTGCCTGTTATCAATGCACTCACTGACGAGCAGCATCCTTGCCAGCTACTAGCCGATATCCAAACCTTTATGGAACACCGTGGTAGCATCGAAGGCAAAACAGTGACTTGGATTGGGGATGGCAATAATATGTGCGCTTCTTTTATCCATGCTGCCCATCAATTTGGCTTTCAACTGCGGGTTTCCGCGCCTTATGGGTTTGAACCCAATGCCGACCTCATCAAACAGTATTCGCACTGTGTCGAGCTGGTCGAAGATGTTAATGAGGCGGTCAAAGGCTCGCATTTGGTTGCCACCGATGTATGGGCAAGTATGGGACAAGAAAGCGAGCAAAATACTCGTGCGCGGCGATTTGCCCAGTATATGGTGACCCGTTCATTACTGGATAAAGCCGATCCAGACGTATTATTTATGCATTGTTTGCCTGCCCACCGCGGCGAAGAAATCTCCTATGATTTGCTAGAGGATCCGCGTGCTGTGGTATGGGATGAAGCCGAAAATCGTCTGCATGCCCAAAAAGCGCTGATGGAATTTTTGTTAACCGATAAAATCAAACTCGCCTAATCTATTGAGCCTGGGCGTTATCTTTGCGCCCTGCGCTGCCATTATCATCATCATTATCTTAACCGCTCTAATTCTTAACCGATAAAGTAAACGGAACATAGCCATGTACTTTGTGCTCTCGCCTGCCAAAAATTTGAATGAAAAAAATGATTTACCTTTTGATTTTAGTCAGCATTATAGCCAGCCTGCTTTGATGGCGCACGCTTGCGAATTGATGAGTGAATTAAAAACATTAGCACCAACCGATTTGTCGGCGTTGATGAGTATTTCAGGTAAACTTGGGCAATTAAATGCCGTGCGCAACCAAAATTGGCGATGGGATACTACCCAGCCATTTAGCACCAATCATGCTGACATACCTGCTAAAGCGGCGCTGTATTTATTTGATGGCGATGTCTATACAGGTTTGGCAGCGCAGCAAATGACTGAACAACAAGTCCATTATGTCAATGAGCGATTAGGAATATTGTCTGGGTTGTACGGCTTGTTAAAACCGCTTGATTTGATGCTACCTTATCGCCTGGAAATGGGCACAAAGCTAAAAAATCCCAAAGGCGAGAATTTGTATCAATTTTGGGGCGATACGATTACCTATTTAATCAATCAACGCATGGCAGAAAATAAACACAAAGTTTTGGTAAACTTGGCTTCCAACGAATACTTCAAGTCGGTCAATCCCAAAAAAATCAGCGCAGAAATTATCACGCCCCGTTTTGAAGACGGCAAAGATGGCGTATATAAGGTGGTAAGTTTCTATGCCAAAAAGGCACGCGGATTGATGGTGCGGTTTGCCGCTGAAAATCAGCTGACAAACGCGCAACAGTTAAAAGACTTTAACTTGGAAGGCTATCAGTTTGTTGAAAATGCTTCAAGCACAACTGAGTATGTTTTTAGACGGCATAATGATTAACTGCATCGAAATTTAACGCAAAATATCCGCCCATAAATCCCCACTTATACTATCTTTTAACACATTTTTATTGAATACACCGATAGTTTTGGCTTGTGGTAGTAAAGCGGTCGGTAGTTCCATTGTTATGGTTGTGATAATTTCCCTAATTAACCCCAGTTCGACATAAGCCATACTCTAAGGCTTTGAATTAACAAGCAATCTTAGCGACGAAAGGTTCAATCAGCACATTTTTAAGTGTCGGCTTCTTGGGCTCATGGCAATAAGCAATCAGCCCTGACACCAAATTACTCATAAACCCAACATGGCTACGATGCCTTGAATGCTCGATATGGCAAATATTCTTTAACTCATCAAACACCGTCTCAATCAAGAAACGGCGTTTAAGCAATCGTTTATCTAACCAAGCAATGTCTTTAGCTTTCATATTCTTTTTGACGTTGGTAATCAGTTCAACATCCAAGTTTTCGTCTAGCCAAGCGGTCAGCTTTTTATCAATGTAGCCTTTATCGCCAAACAGTTTACCAAAGACTTGGTTTTCGCACAGTTGTTTGACAGGCTTTCTGTCATCAACATTGCCCGCTGTTACGGTAAGATTCACGAGTTCACCTCGGTGGTTGATGATGGCGTGTAATTTAAAGCCAAAGAACCAG